>JBEGLG010000085.1:0-10286 GCA_041183645.1 Actinomycetota bacterium
GCCTTCTGGTCCTTGACCTCGGTGTTGATCTCGCCGGAGTTGCTGTAGCGATCGAACTCGCGCATCAAGCTGGAGATGGTCGTGCCTGCAGGGGTTTCACCAAGGGCCGCGAGCGCATGCAACGCTGCGAGCATGCCGGAGTCGGCACGCCAGAAGTCGCGGAAGTAGAAGTGACCGGAGTGCTCGCCGCCGAACACCGCATTCGTCTCGGCCATCGTCGCCTTGATGAAGGAGTGACCCACGCGAGTGCGCACCGGAGTGCCGCCGTTCTCGACGATGACCTCGGGTACGGCCTTCGACGTGATGACGTTGTGGATGATGGTCGAGCCGGGTGCTTTCGCCAGCTCGCGCGAGGCGATGAGCGCAGTCAGGGTCGACGGACTGATGAGCTCGCCGCGCTCGTCAACCAGGAAGCAACGATCTGCATCACCATCGAAGGCCAGGCCGATATCGGCACCCACCTCGATGACCCGCTTCTGCAGATCGACCAGGTTCGACGGCTCGATCGGATTGGCCTCGTGATTCGGGAAGGTGCCATCGAGCTCGAAGTACAGGGCATCGATGTCGAGCGGCAGGGCGGGCAGGCCGCAGCCGGTGCCCAGCACGGCGGGCACCGTGAAGCCGCCCATGCCATTGCCCGCGTCGACGACGACCTTCAGCGGACGAATGCCTGACAGGTCGACCAGCTGGCGCAGGTACTTGGCGTACTCGGTGAGCATGTCGCGCTCGCTGATCTCGCCCATCGGTCCGTCGAAGGCCGGGATGGCGTCGTTCTCGATCATCTCGCGAATCTCGCGGAGGCCGGAGTCCTGGCCGACGGGCGCAGCACCGGCGCGGCACAGCTTGATGCCGTTGTATTGCGCCGGGTTGTGACTGGCCGTGAACATGGCGCCGGGGATATTCAGGTGGCCCGAGGCGAAGTAGAGACCATCGGTCGAGGCCAAGCCGATGAGGATGACATCGCAGCCCTGCTCGCGCACGCCGTCGGCGAATGCGGCGACGAGCTCGGGGCCGGAGGGGCGCATGTCGTGACCGATGACCACCACGCCGGGGCCGCCGTCGCGCGCCGCAATGCCGAGCACCCGGACGAAGGCAGCGCCTACGGCGTGAGCGAGGTCGGAGTCGAGCTGATCGGGGTAGATACCCCGGACGTCATAGGCCTTGATGATCTGATCGAGTGAGCGCACGGCCCAAGGCTATCGAGGATCGAAATCCTGGTCGTCGTCGAAGTCGATTCCGTCGAAATCCTCGAAGAATTCACCCTGGCGAGCTTCCGGGGCCTCTTCGGCGGGGAGGTCCTCGACACTGGTGAGCATGCGCAGGTGACCGCGACGTGCCACCTCGACCGAGCCGCTCGGCACGGCCGGATGCGGGTCGGCATCAGGGGTGTAACGCGGGCGAGCGGCCTCGCGCACGGCATTGGCGAGCGCCTCGAGGTCATCGCCGGTGGGCTTGAGTGCATCGGGATCCGGGGTGATGCGAACAATCTCCCAGCCACGCGGAGCGGTCAGTCGCTCGCTGTGCATCTGGCAGAGGTCGTAGCAGTGCGGCTCGGCATAGGTGGCCAGCGGCCCGAGCACTGCGGTGGAGTCGGCGTACACGTAGGTCAAGGTCGACACTGCAGCACCGCTGCAGGACGGCTTCGAACAACGGCGACGACTCACGACGTGAACGGTAGTGCGAACCAGCGATGGCGCGTTTGCGGCGCGCCGATGAGGGCGGCCCTACTGAACGGTGAGCCCGGGGTCGACCTGGGCGGTCGGAACCCGCACCTGCGTACGCAGCGGCACCCAGGGGTAGCCCGTCACCAGGTCGCCGAATCGCGACTTCTCACGGACCCGATGCGAGGCCAGGTAGGCACCGGAGCCGGCGGCCGGAGTGATCACGGCCGTGAACCACTCGGCCTGGGGCTCGGGCAGGCCGACGAAGCGCACCTCGCCGGCAGGAACAGTGACGCGGATCGGGGCGGTCGGCTTCGCGGCATCCTTTCCGCCCTTGAACGGCAGGATCACGATGTCGACGCTGACATCGGTATCGGGCGCGGTGATGGCGACCTTGACGTCAGTGTTGATGCGCACCGGCAGGCCGCTCACCGCCGAGGCCGTGGTCATCGGCTGGGCGCTCGAGCTGAATGCCGTTTCGTCCTGCACTCCCTTGCCGCCGAAGAACTGGCGCATGCCGGCCACCACCGGCACGTCGGAGGTGACTTCCAGGGTCGCCGCATCGCCACCGATGACATCGGACATGTCGAGGCTCACGACGGACTCAGCAGGCACGTCGATCTGCTCGCGATCAGCCGGGGCGAAGGTGCCGTTCGGCGACATCACGCGAATGTGCACGGTCGCGTCATCGATGCCCGGTGTCACGATCGACAGCACTCGCGCGCCCTTGCCCGGCATCACTCCCGGTACGTAGAGCTTCGTCGACGGAGCGGTCGACTGCGGAATCCAGTCGGTGCCGACCGCATCGAGTCCGGACATCTGCTCGTCGGCGACCGAGGCTCCGACGCGGCCTGCGCGGGCGATGACATGAACCGCAGTTGCCTTGATGCCCGGGGCAAGGACGTCGAGGCGCACGACTGCGCGATCGAGTCCCTTGATGACTAGTCCCTTGCCCGCCGGCGCATCGATGAGACCGTCGGTGCCGTGCACGATCACGTCGACAACGGCGGGGGTGTCGTCGGGATTGACGAGAACCACGCGAGTCTGGCGACCCGCAATGGCTCCGCCGCCGACGAACCAGAAGTCGGAGCCGGCGCTCGCGCAGGCCGTGCTGGCCATGCCGCGACCCGTGCCGCGGGGATCACGACCCCACTGATTGGCGATGAGGCCCGGCGCGAGTGAGCCGGTGCCATAGGCGCGAATGGCGGGAAGCCGCTTGCCGAAGGCATTGATCTGGGCCTGGCCGCCCGGGGTCGTGATCGTCGACTTGGCGGACTCCTTGCCGGGCAAGGTCTCCATGCCGGCCTTGCCGGGTCGATCGCTCTGCCCACTCTGGCCCGGCACTACGGCAGCGGTGACACGCACGCCGAGATCAGAGCCCGCGCCGGGCTCGGGGCACAGCAGAACGGCGGAGCCGACGGGTTCAACGGCGCTCGCATCGGGGATCGACTCGGATCCGCGCTTGTCGAGCAGGGTTCCGAGCAGCACGACGATGGCGACGCCGACGATGGCGATCCACAACCACTTCTGCGCACGCAGGGAGGACATCACGCGATTCATCGCGACACCTCCGGCTCGTGCATCGGATCCGCGAGCGGGCTGTCGAGATCATCAGGATCAGGATCACTGATGCGTCGCGAGGGAAGCGCGAGGATGAAGAACACCAGGAAGATGATGAGCTGCAGTGTCATGGCCTGCGCGCGGAGACCGCCCTCGTACTCGACCCTGACGATCGGATTTCCGGCGGGCGCCGTGAATGCCTGCGACCAGGAATAGATGCCGGGTGCTGCGATCGGATCAAGCTGAACCGACTCACGCGTGCGCTCGTTGGTGGCGATCGCACGCCAGCCGCCGTCGGCGGTCGCGCCCAGAAGGAGAGTGCGCGCCGTGGGCGCATCGGCAATGCGCTCGTCGATGTAGGGGCTGGTACCGGCGGCCTCGGGTGACGCCAGCGGGACAACTGCCTGATCGGTACCCGCGACAAGTCGCGCACGTGAGGTCGTGCCGGCGATGCGCCACAGCACTTCGCCGCCCGAGGTCGATAGGCGCCGAAGTCCGGGCTCGGCATCGAGGACGCCAATGACGTCCTTCGTCGACGAACTGCTGAGCAGCACGTAACGCACGCCGAAGCCGGCGAGGGCATCGACCTCATCGCCACCACGTCCCGAAGAAAGCGCTGCCACCTGCTCATCGAGTTGGGTCAGCACCTCGACGCCGGGGCTCACATCGGCATCGCCGAGTACCGGGCCGGCTCCGTTGATCAGGTTGTAGGCCACGCCCCCGGAGGAATTTTGGGTGAGCACCAGGGTTCGCGGTGCGTCGGACGTTGCTGCATCCGCAGCGACGAAGGCGGGCACGGCCTCCGCGGGCGCGCGGCGCA
Source organism: Actinomycetota bacterium (assembly GCA_041183645.1). Taxonomy (GTDB): domain Bacteria; phylum Actinomycetota; class Actinomycetes; order S36-B12; family S36-B12; genus CAIKZY01. Next base: position 4,042 of record JBEGLG010000085.1, read on the forward strand.
TCTGGCCCTGCGCTTCGGGGAACCAGCCCACGGCGATGAGGAACGGCGCTGCCGCAGCGGCGATCGCGACGATGACGGCGATGGGCTGGGCGATGCTGAATGACTGATCGGCCATCTGCTCGCGCAGGCCGTCGACAGCGAAGGCCGCGGCCGCAATGAAGCAGAGTCCGAGCACCAAGGTCGCCGGGCCGGGCCACGGATGAAGGGGAACACTCGAGCCGGGCGGAGCGACCGTGAGCACGCTCTGCACGATGCCCAGCAGCAACGCCAGCGCCGCCAGGATCCAGCAGGCGGCCACCTCGCGTCGCTTCTCAGTGCGCAGGATGGCCAGGAATCCGGCCAGCACGATGCCGATCGTCAGCCAGATCGGAACTGCGCCGGGGCCTCCCGGATGAAGCATCAGCACCTGAAGCGGCGTGACATTCGGGTCGCTGCCCCCGGCAATGCTGGCCGCCCCGGGCTCGAGCAGGAAGAGCACCGGGTGAGTAATGAGATAGCCCGACCAGGGGAACAGGATCAGCAGGGGCCCGACCACGGCGATGAGCAGTCGACGGTTGACATCGGTCCAGAGTCCGCGCACGCCGTTCCAGCGAGTGATGACGATGATGAGCGCGAAGATCACCGCGATGAGCCAGAGGCCGGGCGCCGCGGCAATGACGAGGCTCATGAGCAGAGCGGTGGCCGCCGCACGTCGAGTCGTGCCGCCCGGCGACGTGATTCGCATGAAACTGCGAATCGCGAACGGGATCGCCACGGCCGCGATCGCGGTGCCGAGTCGACCGGAGGAGATTGCCCCGGTCACCGCAGGCAGCAGGCCGTAGGCGACACCGGCCCAGATGCGGATGGCACGAGTCTTGATGACCCCGCGCAGCACGAAGTAGGCGCTCCAGCCGGCGAGCGGGATCGAGAGCAGCAGGAGAACGCTGACCGCCAGCGGCGCCTTGCCCAGCAATACGGCCGATACGGCGAAGACGATCATGAGGTACGGCGAGCTCGGAGTCGATGAGCCGGTCATCACGTTGTGCCAGGCCTGCGTGTACGAATCCCAGACATCGCCTGCGCCCAGGGGTGCGGGAAGCAGTGCGCCGCCCTGCAGGACACCATCGCCGAACCACAGCATGCGGGTGGCGATGACCGAGAAGAGCGCGAGCATGACGAACAGCAGGACTCCGGGGCGCACGAAGATGCGGCGAAGCAGACCGGGGCTGCCGGAGTCGAGATAGGCCGCGTCGTCGTCGCTCGGACCGGACTCGATCGCGCTGACGGTCGGCTCGGTGGAGGCACCACTCGTCGAGGCGATACCGACGACGCTCTCGAATACCTGGCGCAGCTGCGATGCCGTCGTAGGTCTCAGAGGGCGAACGATGGAGATCGGCTCATCGGCGGTATTGCCATTGAGATCGCGCGAGAACACGAGTCGGCCGGGATGCAGGGCAACGTCGAGCACAGCGCCGACTTCGTCGCGAGCGCTCTTGAAGTCCTTGCCTAGTGCATATGCCAGCGCGTGGAAGGCACTGCCGAGAAGTAGGCGCAGTGCGACGAAGATGCCCGCGAGGCGGCCCGACTGCGCGAGGAGCACGTGCACGGCAGCCTCGCGATCGAGGCGATGCGGACGCTGCTCGGCTTCGTCGCTGCCGGTGCGAACCCGACGACCGTGCGCCGAGGCCTCACGATGGTGAATCACCGCATCGGTCGCGATGATCACCCGCTCGCCTGCGCGATGCGCACGCCAGCAGAAGTCGAGATCGTCGCGGAAGAACGGCACCTGCGGATCGAAGCCCTGCAGGAGCTCCCAGACATCGCGCCGCACGAGCATGCCCGCCGAGCTCACGCTCATGACATCGCGCACGCCATCGTGCTGGCCCTGGTCATGCTCGCCGCGCTCCAGCCCGGTGTAGCGACGGCCGGCGCCGGTGATGCTGACGCCGACCTCGAGCAGGAGTCGACGATCGTGCCAGCCGAGGACCTTCGGACCGAGGATGGAAGCACTCGGATTGTCGTCGGCCGTGTTGAGCAGTGCCTCGAGACAGCCGGGGTCAGGTGCGCTGTCGTCGTGCAGCAGCCACACCCAGGTGATCAGCTCGGCGAACTCGTCGCCCTCCTGTACCTCGATACGGCCGACCCGCTCGAGCCCCGTGCGCACTGCCTGCCCGAAGCCCTCATTCGCGGTCGTGATGACGCGGTCGAGGCCGAGGGTGGCGCGCAGTACCGCTGCGGAGTTATCGGTGGAGCCCGTATCGACGCCGACAGCGCCGTCGGCCGGCCTGGTCTGGCTCGCCAGCGTGCTCATGACCACCGGCAGCCAGGTGCCGCCGTTGTGGGTGACCACCACGGCGGTGACGTGATGGAAGCGGCGCGGCAGCAGTGGCTCCGGCTCGGCCTCGTCGTCGAAGGTGAACCACTCGGTGGTCGTCTCGCCCGACGGGTCGCCGGTCGTGTCAACGGACTCGATGAGGTCGAGCTGGCCGGCGATCGCGCTGTCGGCGAGCTCCGGGTCGGAGTCGGCTTCAGCGAGCAGCTGCTCCGGCTCGATCAGCAGGGCAGCCGTGGTCGACCACCACTCATCCTCCGTGGCATCGGGGCCGAGGGGCGCTGCTTCAGGATCGACGAGACCGTGATCGCCGGGCGGATCGAAGTCGTCAGGCGTGGGCTCCGAGATGTTCTCGTCCACAGGCCCGGTCACTTCTTCACTCTACTTGTCGCCGAGCCGGTCGAGCATGCCCGTGTGAGGGGCCAGGACGCCAGTCATGAGGGACAGGGGTACCCGCGAGCCGAGGTGCGGCCCGTGCGGTGACGTGCGCCTAACTGACGGCGCGACGCTTGAGACGGCGGCGCTCACGCTCGGAGAGCCCACCCCAGATGCCGAACCGCTCATCTGAGCCCAGGGCGTACTCCAAGCACTCGACGCGGACGTCGCAGGAGAGACAGACCTTCTTGGCCTCGCGGGTGCTGCCACCCTTCTCGGGGAAGAAAGCCTCGGGATCGGTCTGAGCGCACAGAGCGCGCTCCTGCCACGACAACTCCTCGACGTCAGACAAGGGCACCAGTGCCATGTCAGCCACGAAAAGGACCTCCTCGACCCGTCATTGCGAGTGAATCTCGTCAATGTCTAGGCGTATTACAGGGGTGTAGTTCCCCCCGCGTCAAGCCCGATTCGGACAAAAAGGGTCCTTTTCGAAAGTTTTTCAGAATTTTCCCTGCATTTCCAATGTTTTTGACCGGTCAGTCCCCTTTCGAGGGGACGGGATCCCAGGGAGCCCCTCAGGCGGCGGGGAGGGTCTGCCGTGCGGGGCTCAAGCAACTGTCCCCCAGAGGCAGAGCCCGGACCGCCGCCGCCCCGAACCCCCCTGACAGGATGCCGCCATGCGCATCACCGCCCTGGCCGGGGGAATCGGCGGAGCCCGCTTCCTCACGGGCCTCAAGGCCGCCCGCCCCGATGCCGAGATCACGGTGATCGGCAACACGGGCGATGACATCTGGGTCCATGGCCTGCGGGTCTGCCCCGACCTCGACACCGTGATGTACACCCTCGGCGGCGGCATCAGCGCCGAGCGCGGCTGGGGCCGCGAGGGCGAGACCTTCACGGTCAAGGACGAGTTGGCCGCCTATGGAGTCGAGCCCACGTGGTTCGGTCTGGGCGATAAGGACATCGCGACCCATCTGATCCGCACTCAGTCGCTCAACGCGGGATTCCCGCTCTCGGAGATCACGTCAGCTCTCTGCGAGCACTGGAAGCCCGGCGTGCGCCTGATCCCGATGACCGACGACCGCGCCGAGACCCACGTGATCATCGACGACGAGCAGGGTCGCCGCGCGATTCACTTCCAGGAGTGGTGGATCAAGTACCGCGCCTCACTTCCCGCGCAGGGTTTCGTGCTGGTCGGCATCGAGCAGGCAACCCCCGCTCCCGGAGTTCTCGAGGCCATCGAGACCGCCGACATCGTGCTCCTGCCGCCGAGCAATCCGATCGTCTCGATTGGCACGATCCTGCAGGTGCCTGGCATTCGCGAGGCCATCAGCTCAACACCCGCCCCGGTGGTCGGTCTCTCTCCCATCGTCGGCGGTGCACCGGTGCGCGGCATGGCCGATGCGTGCCTGACCGCCCTGGGTATCGAGACCACGACTGAAGCCGTCGCACGTCACTACGCGGCGCGCAGTCGCGGAGGAATCCTCGACGGATGGCTCGTCGATAGCGCCGATGCCGACTCCGTCGAGGCCATCAGCGCCCTGAGCATCACGGCGAGGTCGGTGCCCCTGATGATGACCGACGTTGATGCGACGGCTGCCATGGCCACTGAGGCCATCGCCCTGGCAGAGTCACTGCGGAAGTAGCCATGCAGGTCATCGCGCTCACCGGCCTGCCGCGCATTAGCGCGGGCGATGACATCGCCGCCCTGATCGTCGCGAGCGCCGTCGAGTTTCCCGACGGAAGCGCAGCCCTGCGCGATGGAGACATCGTCGTGATTACCAGCAAGATCGTCTCGAAAGCCGAGGGCCGCGTGGTCGCTGCCGCGAATCGCGATGACCTGATCGATTCCGAGTCGGTGCGCACGGTCGCGACAAAGGTGCACGCGCGAGGCACCACGCGGATCGTCGAGACGCGGCACGGCCTGATCATGGCGGCCGCCGGCATCGATGCGAGCAATGTCGAGGAGGGAACGGTGGTGCTGCTGCCGATCGATCCCGATTCCTCGGCACGCAGCATTCGTGCGCGTCTCACCGAGCTGACCGGGCTTCGACTCGGAGTCATCATCACCGACACCATGGGCCGCGCCTGGCGCGATGGGCTAACCGACAATGCCATTGGCGTTGCTGGCGTATCACCGCTCGACGATCACACCGGAAAGCCCGATGAGTACGGCCGCATCCTGGAGATGACTGTCATCGCCGTAGCCGATGAGATTGCCGGAGCCGCTGATCTCGTGAAGGGAAAGTCAGAAGGCAATCCGATCGCGATCGTGCGTGGCATGGAGCAGTTCGTGACCGACGGTGACGGTCGCGGCGCTCGCGCACTCATCCGACCCGCGACCGAGGATTTGTTCGGTATGGGCACCGCCGAGGCAATTGCGCACGGTCGCGCGACTGCCGCGCAGCACAGGCGCACCGTTCGCTCCTTCACCGATCAGCGAGTCGATGACGTAGTGATCACCGAGGCGCTTGCCGCGGCACTCACCGCACCGGCCCCGCATCACAGCACGCCGTGGCGCTTCCTGGTGCTGCGAGATGAGCCGCTTCGCACTCGGCTTCTCGATGCCATGCGCGATCGCTGGGTCGCGGATCTCACCGCCAGCGGCATGAGCGACGAATCGATCGCCAAGCGCGTCGCCCGCGGCGATCTACTGCGAAGTGCACCCGTAATCGTCATCCCGTTCATCGATCTCGAGGCCGGCGCTCACGAGTATCCCGATGCCGAGCGCACCGCGGCCGAGCGCGACATGTTCATGGTTGCCGGCGGTGCCGCCGTGCAGAACCTGATGATTTCCGTTGCGGCGCAAGGCCTGGGCTCAGCCTGGATCGGCTCGACGATGTTCTGCGCGGATGTCGTGCACGCCGCGTGCGACCTGCCCGCAACGTTGCAGCCGCTCGGCGCTGTCGCGATCGGATACCCCGCAGGCGAGCCCGCGGAGCGCGAATCACGGGACGTCGAGGCATTCATCGTGGGCGAGAAGTAGCCATGGAGATGCTCAACGATCCGAGCGCGGGTTCCCCCGTCGACATCGCCGCCGCCTATTCGTGGCCTGAGGGCGCCTGGACCCGGGCCATGATGCTCACGACCCTCGACGGCGCCATCGCCGGCGCCGATGGCCTCAGCGGCTCGATCTCGAGTGCTACCGATCGACTCATCTTCAGCGAAGTGCGTCGACTGTGCGACGCGGTTCTCGTCGGCGCGGGCACCATCCGCGCCGAGCGCTACAACCCGATGAAAGCTCGGCCCGAGTATCAGCAGGCACGGGCCGCTGCGGGCCTTCAACCGGCGCCGGTCGTGGTCATCGTCAGCCGTCACCTCGACCTTCCCTGGCAGGACCCTCTCTTCCACGAGTCCGCGCAGCAGCCCATCGTGCTCACCGGAATGAACGACCCTTCGAGTGGTGAGCTCAAGCGCGCGCATGCTCACGCCGACGTGCAGCAGATCCCCGATCTCGAGGCGCGCACCATCATCGGCGCGATGCATGCTCGCGGCCTCTCGCGCATCGTGTGCGAGGGCGGACCGACCCTGCTCACGCAGATGGCCGCTGCCGATCTCA
>JBEGLG010000086.1:0-7903 GCA_041183645.1 Actinomycetota bacterium
CGGGGAAGGATGATGATGCCGTCGTGACCATCACCGAGCCCCAGCTCACGCTCGGAGCAGAGCATGCCGTCGGACATCCGACCGTAGGTCTCGCGAGTGGCAATCGTGAATCCGCCCGGCAGAACAGTGCCCGGCACTGCTACGACCACGAGGTCGCCTGCAGCGAAATTGCGCGCACCGCAGATGATGCCGCGACTGGTGGAGCCGACGTTGACCTGGCACCAACGAATCGGCTTCTTGAATTCGGTGAGTTCCTCAATCGATTCCACATGGCCCACCACGAGTTCGCCGACGACACCCTCACCGAGAGTCTCGACGGTCTCGACCTCGAGCCCTGCGCGAATCAGTCGTTCGGCGATGTCGCGGCCGGTCTGATCGACAGGGATGGAAATGAGCTCTCGGAGCCATGAGACGGGAGCGCGCATCAGGATTCCACCCCGAATGCCTGGCTGAAGCGGATATCGCCCTCGACCATGTCGCGCATGTCAGTGACTCCGTTTCGGAACATCAAGGTGCGCTCAATTCCCATGCCGAAGGCAAACCCGCGGTACTTGGTCGAGTCGATACCGACAGCCGCAAGCACGCGCGGATTCACCATGCCGCAGCCGCCCCACTCGATCCAGCCCTCGCTTCCGCAGGTGCGGCAGGGATGATCGGGATTGCCGATGGAGTCACCCCGGCACACGAAGCACTGGACATCGAGTTCTGCGCTGGGCTCGGTAAACGGAAAATACGAGGGACGAAGCCGCGTGACGATGCCCTCGCCGAACATCTCGGCCGCGAAATGATCCAGAGTGCCCTTGAGATCGGCCATGGTGATGTTCTGGTCGACGGCCAGCCCTTCGACCTGGTGGAACACCGGAGTATGAGTGGCATCGAGTTCATCGGTGCGGAACACACGACCGGGAGCGACGACATAGATCGGCAGGGGTCGATCGAGCATGGCGCGAATCTGGATAGGCGAGGTCTGGGTACGCAGCACGACGCCGCTCTGAGGGGAGCCGACGTAGAAGGTGTCCTGCATCGTGCGGGCCGGATGGTCCGGGGGAACATTCAGTGCGTCGAAGTTCACCCACTCGGACTCGACCTCGGGCCCCTCGGCAATGTCGTATCCCATGGCGATGAACACGTCGCAGATCCGCTCCATCAGCGTCGTCAGCGGATGACGGGCTCCGATAGTCGTGCGATCGACCGGAAGGGTGACGTCGACAGACTCCTCGACGAGCACCCTCTCGTCTCGTTCTTCCTCGAGGATGGCCGTTCGCGAATCAAGGGCTCCCTTGATGGCGCCCCGCGCCTCGCCGATGCGCTTGCCTGCCTCGGCCTTGGCTGCCGGCGGTAGAGCGCCGATTTCTCGGTTGGCCAGCGCCAGCGGAGACCGATCACCGGCATGCGCGAGGCGTACCTCCTTCAGCACCGCCAGATCAGAGGCATCAGCGATCGCGGCGAGCGCTTCGGTCACCATGGCGTCGATCGCGGAGGCGTCGAGGGCAGCGACCTGCTTGGGGTCGAAGGAGGAGTTAGGAGCAGACATGGCGCTGCGAGTATCCCAGATGCGGTGAGGACGACCTAACGACGGCCCTGGCGCGCCGTGTCGTTGACGGCAGCGGCCCACGTACGGCTACTCCCCCAGAATTGCCTTCACCAGCTGATCAACGGCGGCATCGAGATCGCCGTTGCCCTCGAGTACGAGATCCGGGTGGGCGGGGACTTCGTACTCCTGACCGACACCGGTCATGTTCGGAAGGTTGCCCGCGGCAGCCTTCGCGTATAGGCCCTTCGGATCTCGCTCCTGCGCCACGGCCAGCGGAGTGTCCACGAAGACCTCCAGGAACTCACCCGGTTCGAAGAGATCCTTGGCCGCTCGCCGGTCGGCCGTGAAGGGCGACACCAGAGCGACGAGGACGACGATGCCGGCGTCGCGCATCAGCTTGGAGACTTCAGCCACCCGTCGCACATTCTCGGCGCGATCCTCGGGCGTGAAGCCAAGATCCTTGTTGAGACCGTGCCGGACGTTGTCACCATCGAGAACGTACGTGTGAACTCCCAGCGCGTGCAGCTTCCGGACGGCAGCATCGGCGATGGTGGACTTGCCGGCACCCGAGAGTCCGGTGAGCCAGACAACCTTGGCCTCATGCCCCATGAGCAGCTTGCGAGCATCATGATCAACGGCGTATTCGTGGTACTTCACGTTGGCTGAGCGGCGCATGGAGTGCACCACCATTCCGGCGGCAACCGTGTCAGCGGTGACGCGGTCAACCAGGAGAAATCCGCCCGTGTCACGGCACACGGAGTAGGCGTCGAGAGGAATCGGCTTATCGGTGGCAACCTCGACGCGTCCGATGTCGTTCATCTCGAGGATGCGAGCGGCATCGTGGTGCCCGGTCACGACGTCCATCTTGTGACGGACATTGGTCACGGTTGCCGGGACTGAGCGAGATCCCGAGATCAAGAGGTAGGAACGACCGTGAGCAAGTGGCTCCTCGCCGAGCCAGACCATGTCGACGGCGAAACGATCGGCGGGCTCGACCGAGTCGGCACCCGTGCCGGCAATGACGTCGCCGCGAGTGACATCGACTTCACGATCGAGGGTGATGGTCACCGCCTGGCCCCATTCGGCCCGCTCGAGGTCCCTCACGTGACCATCGACATGCAGGTCGTAGGTCACGATCCTGTCGACAACGGCAGGACGCCCACTGTCGGCAATCACGATCGAGTCACCACGTGCAATCGAACCGGACACGACAGTGCCCGCATAGCCTCGGAAGTTGCCCTCAGCCCTCACGATGAACTGCACGGGGAACCGGAATGGCTCAGTGCCCGACGTCGTGGCCTCGGACTGCACCGGCTCCCACTGCTCGAGTGCACCCAGAAGGGTGGGTCCGTGGTACCACGGCATGCGCGTACTGGGGACCGTGATGTTGTCGCCACTGAACGCACTGACCGGAATGGTGATGACCTCGGCGACATCGAGACGGGCGGCTGCTGCACGCACCGAACCCGAGATCTCCTCGTATGTCGCGTGCTCGAACGCCACGAGATCCATCTTGTTCACGGCGACGATGATGGTCTTGACTCCCATGAGCGCGCAGATGGTCAGGTGGCGATGCGTCTGTGCTCGAACGCCGCGGGCTGCGTCGACCATCAGCACTGCGACATCGCCATTGGATGCGGCGACCGCCATGTTTCGGGTGTACTGCTCATGACCCGGTGAGTCCGCGACCAGGACCCGGCGGCCATTCGGCAGGTTCATGTGACGGTAGGCCACATCGATAGTGATGCCCTGCTCGCGCTCTGCCTCGAGACCGTCGGTCAGAAGCGAGTAATCGATCTCGCCGACGGGCACGGTGGATCCGCCACGACGCGTGCGTCGCGCATAGTCGAGCGTGTCGAGCGGCACGGATCCGGTCTCTGCGAGAAGTCGACCGATGAGGGTCGACTTGCCGTCATCGACAGATCCGCAGGTGACCAGGTGAAGAACCGGCGTGAGCTGTGCAGCCAAGAGTGTCGTTGCCACTAGAAGTAGCCTTCCTTCTTCTTGCCCTCCATGGATTCGGAGCCGCCTTCGCCATCGATCAGGCGTCCGGAACGCTCCGAGTACTTCGCGCCGGACATCTCGCGCACGAGATCCTCCATGGTGTCGGCCTTGGATTCGACGGCACCGGTCAGCGGGTAGCAGCCCAGGGTGCGGAAGCGCACCATGCGGAGCTCCGGAGTCTCACCATCGCGCAAGGGGAATCGCTCATCGTCGACCATGATCAGGCTGCCATCGCGCTCGACTACCGGTCGTGGCTTGGCGAAATAGAGATCGGGAATCGGAATGCTCTCGCGCTCGATGTACTTCCAGACGTCGAGTTCTGTCCAGTTCGACAGAGGGAAGACGCGCATGGACTGCCCGGGAGCGAGCTGAGTATTCGCAGTACGCCAGAACTCCGGTCGTTGCTTGCGTGGATCCCATTGGTGACCCGGCTCGCGAAGGCTGAAGATGCGCTCCTTCGCTCGGCTGCGCTCCTCATCGCGACGAGCACCTCCCACCGCCGCATCGAAGCCGTAATGATCCAGGCCCTGGCGAAGTGCGACGGTCTTCATCAGGCGGGTGTACTCGTGAGTGCCGTGGGAGAAGGGCGAGACGCCTTCGGCAACGGCCTCCTCGTTGCGGGCAATGCGCAGGTCGAGACGCAGCTCGGCTGCTCGTCGATCCCGGAACTCGATCATCTCGCGGAACTTCCAGGTGGTGTCGATGTGCATCACCGGGAAGGGAATCGTTGCAGGAGCGAAGGCCTTCTGGGCCAAATGCAGCAGTACGGACGAGTCTTTGCCGATGCTGTACAGCAGAACCGGATTCTTGAAGGCCGCCGCGGTCTCGCGGTAGATATGGATGGCCTCTGCCTCGAGTTCATCAAGGACGGCGTCATAGGGCACCGTGAACGATGTCACGCGGCTCTCCTGTCGATTCGTGCGGATGTGCTGAGGTGCGGGGCTTCGCAGGTGACGAGTCTCCCAGATACGTGCGATCAGGGGTCGACGCGCCCGCGCACCTGCGAACGACCTGCAGTAAGGGTCAGGCCTCGGAGAGAATCTCTACGGGGGCGTCGTACTCATCCATACCGCCCGCCCGCAGGGTTCCATCACCGAAGGTCGGATCGGCACCCTGTGCTGCGAGCGCCCGGGCCCGGGCATCGCGCTTCGCCTGAGCAGCGGCATAAGCGGCCTGCGCGAATTCAGGATCGAGCTCACCCGACACGATGCGGGCAACCGGTCCCCGTGCCGAGATCCACTCATCGAGCTCGGGTCCGGACTCGTATGAGGTGATGAGGCAGTACCGCGGCTCATCGCCCGGATGCCACACCGCGTGGTAGAGGCGCTGAGTGTCGAGAACGACTTGGGCGCCGGCAGGAAGCGGAATGCGAGTCTCGGTGCTCGGATCGTCCTTGTCCTCGCGAAGAATCATGACCGAATCGGGGTTGTCGGTGAGATTGAAGAAGGCACGAACGATCCAGCCGGTGCCTTCCGGGTTCAGTCGATTGTTGTCGTCGCGATGAAGGTTGTAGATCGCATCGGCATAGGTGTTCGGCTGCAGCTCGATGATCCGGCAACGCCCGATATTGGCGCCGGGCTCCTGCGCGCGGCGGGTCAGGATGGGAGCCGCCGCGACATTTGCCGGAACCCACACACCATCCTTGTCGGTCTTCGGAGGAGTGTGGTTCCAGAAGCCATTGCATTCCATGTCGCCATAGGCGCTGGCCAAGGGCGCGAACCGCGTATCTCCCGAGGACTTCCAGTCGACATACTCGACATCGAGCCACTCCTGAGGATCAGACGCCTGATCATAGGAATCGACGATGACATAACCGGTCTCATCGAGGATGGGCAGTCTCGTGTAGTCCATGGCTTCCTCTCGCGCGCTGTACATCGATTCTTCCATCAGGATGGCCCGAATGACGGCCGCGTCAGCCCATGTCGCGCCGCAGCATCCGCATACATGCAGATCGCAGCGGCGGATCCGACATTGAGCGACTCTGCCGCGCCGAACATGGGAATGCTCACGGTGATGTCGGCGACGCTACGCATCTCGGCACTCACGCCGTGGGCCTCGGAGCCGAGGATCCACGCCGTGGCGGGGCGATCAGGCTGAGAGACATAGTCGTAGAGGTCGGTCGCTCCGTCAGCGGCAGTGATGGCCATGCTCACCCCGACTTCTCGTGCCCGATCGGCAAGCTCATGGGGTGGGACACCGATACAGATCGGGATGTGAAACAGGGAACCTGCGGTGGCCCGCACGCACTTGCCGTTGTGCGGATCAACGGTGTCAAGGGTCATCACGACAGCCTCGGCGCCTGCCGCATGAGCCGTCCGAATGATGGTGCCGACATTGCCGGGATCACCCGCCCCATCGATGACGACAGCCATGGTGATCCCGGGCCGAAGGACCTCCGCCAGCGGCTTCGCGATCCAGCGGCAGACGGCAAGGATCCCCTGTGGAGCCTGGGTCTCGCCCATTGCGGTGAGAACTTCGTCGGTCACCACCGTGACCGGAGCCGAGGAATGGGCAGCCAAGGTCCGGCAGACCTCGGTCGCGGTCACCGAAAGGAAAATCTCGGCGACGCAGTCAGGCAGCTGCAGGGCCTCGCGGACCGACTGGGGCCCCTCGGCGACAAAAAGACGCGAATCGCGGCGGCCACGCGAACTGTGAAGTCGCCTGACCGCCGCGACCCGCGGCGAACGAGGTGAGGTCAGCTCAGGAACTGAGTGACTCACGGGGTGATCCGGATCAGGCAGCGGTCGCCGGCAGAGCCGACTTGGCCACCTCAACGAGTGCGGCGAATGCCGGCGCATCGTTGACGGCGAGCTCTGCGAGCATGCGGCGGTCAACCTCGACGCCGGCAGCCTTCAGGCCCTGGATGAAGCGGTTGTAGGTCATGTCGTTCGCCCGAGCACCGGCGTTGATGCGCTGGATCCAGAGGCGGCGGAAATCACCCTTGCGCGTACGACGATCGGCGTACGCGTAGACCATGGAGTGAGTGACCTGCTCCTTGGCCTTGCGGTACAGGCGCGAACGCTGTCCGCGGTAGCCGGAAGCCCGCTCGAGGATCTCACGACGCTTCTTCTGTGCGTTTACTGCGCGCTTTACACGTGCCATTTCAATCTCCTACAAGAAAAGTGTGAGGGAGGACTAGCGACCGAGGAGGCGCTTGACCTTCTTGACATCGGCGGGTGCCACGACCTGATCGGACTCGAGCTTGCGGGTGCGCTTGCTCGACTTGACCTCCATGAGGTGACGGCGGTTGGCCTGCTCATGCGTGATCTTGCCTGAGCCGGTCACCTTGAATCGCTTCTTGGCGCCGCTGTGCGTCTTTTGCTTTGGCATCTTGACCTCGTTCGCTATTCGTTAGTTGGTGGTGCTGATGTCGTCGTGCGAGTCTTCGGGTGCGGAAACCTTGACGGAATCCGACTTCTTGCGGTGCGGTGCGAGCACCATGATCATGTTGCGGCCATCTTGCTTCGGCGTTGCCTCGACGAAGCCCAGCGGCTCGACATCCTCGGCGAGCTTGGCGAGAAGGCGCAGACCCAGTTCGGGCCGGCTCTGCTCACGACCGCGGAACATGATCGTGATCTTGACCTTGTCACCTGCCTTCAGGAACCGCTCGACGTGACCCTTCTTGGTCTCGTAGTCGTGCGAGTCGATCTTCGGGCGGAGCTTCATCTCCTTGATGATCGTGTGCGTTTGGTTACGCCGTGATTCGCGCTCCTTCATGGCGGCTTCGTACTTGAACTTGCCGAAGTCCATGAGCTTGCAGACCGGGGGCTTGGCCATCGGGGCAACCTCGACGAGGTCGAGATCTGCCTCAACTGCCAGACGCAGCGCATCCTCGATGCGCACGATGCCTACCTGCTCGCCGGCAGGTCCGACGAGTCGGACCTCAGGCACGCGGATCCGGTCGTTGATCCGGGGTTCGACGCTGATGGCGCCTCCTTGCTCGAGGTGGAGGATCCGCAGCAAAGGAAAGACCTCCGACGCGGCGCGCGGAGGTCTCGGCAACGCACGGCTACGCCCAACGGGCAAGCCGTGCATCAGACCCGGTCACCTAGGCGATGGCGGGTGGGAACCGAGGTTCCGCTTACGCGAGCGGGCGACAGGCGCCTACTCGATCAGGAGAAGGCTACCAGGTGCCACGTGAGTGCGTGACCACGCGTCACTCGCCCCCCATGAGCTCCAGGAGGATCGCCTCGGGCAGCACCACCCGGGCAGGACCCGCGACATCGATCACCAGGGCCGAGGCGCCGTCGGCGAGAGCCGCCTCGACCGCGGCCAGGGCGGGGACCGGCACCGGGCGGGCATCGGGATTCCAGGCCGAGAGGGAATCCAGGCCCGTGAAGGCGAGGAGCCCCTTCTCCCCCGAGG
>JBEGLG010000087.1:0-3961 GCA_041183645.1 Actinomycetota bacterium
TCCCTGGCACCTGCCCGCCGGCTCCCTGGCCCGCGGCGGCAGCCTGATCACTCTCACGCCCGACGACGCCGGCTGGCGGTACTCGGGCCTGCAGGTGTTCGCCCTCGTGGCCGGAGAGACCCGAAGCATCGAGCTCGAGGGCATCGAGGCCGCCGTCATTCCGCTGAGTGCCGTAGGCCTCACCGTCGATATAGCCGTGGGCGATGCGGCGGCCGTGACCTTCGCTCTGCATGGCCGGGCCGGCGTGTTCGCCGGAGTCACTGACTGGGCCTATGCGCCCACCGGCTCGATCGTGACCATCACTGCCTCGACTGACGGAGAGGTCGCGCTTGCCACAGCCAAGGCCGAGGAAGTCTTTCCGCCCGCCTACCTCGCCGCCGACAGCTACCCCGTCACCGTGCGCGGCGCCGGCACCTCCACGCGCCAGGTGAACCTGCAGGGTCATCCCGACACCTTCGCCGGCGCACATCGCCTGGTCTGGTGCGAGGTGCTGGCTCCCGGCGGCAACTGGTCGAGCTATCCGCCGCATCGTCACGATGGCATCGGTGACTGCCCGTGGGAGAACGAGGAGATCTACTACTTCCGCATCGGCAAGGAAGATCTCCAGGGCAAGGTCGGGCCGCACGGCGACCCGGAGGGCTTCGGCATCCATCGCACCTACACCGCGCCCGAGGATCCCGGCCTGCCCGTGGATGCGACTGTCGAGGTGCGCGATGGTGATGTCTTCCTTGTTCCCCGCGGCTATCACGGGCCGAGCATCGCCGCGCCCGGCTACCCGATGTATTACCTGAACGTGCTGGCCGGCCCGAATGACCGCACGCTGAACTTCTGCGACGACCCCACCCACGCCTGGATTCGTGACTCGTGGAATGGCGTCGCGACAGATCCCCGAGTCCCGATCACCCCGGTTTCCTAGCCATCAATCGAAAGAGGAGCACGTGAACACCACACCAGTTGCCGTCGCCATGCTCGGCGTCGGACGCATCGGCAAGATGCACGCGACCCTCGTCGCGCGATCGGTGCCCGAGACCCGTCTCGTGGCTGTCGCGGATGCCTACGGCCCGACGGCAACCGAGGTCGGGGCTGAACTCGGCGTTCCGGCACTGACCGTTGCCGAGGTGCTCGCACTGCCCGAGGTCGAGGCGGTCGGCGTGTGCACCACCACTGCCACGCATGTCGAGACCATCATCGCCGCGGCAGAAGCCGGCAAGGCAATCATGTGCGAGAAGCCAATCTCTAATGACATTGCTGACGTCGACCGTGCGCTCGCAGCCGTGAAGGCCAATGGCGTGAAGTTCATGGTCGGCTTCAACCGCCGCTTCGATCCCTCGCACGCCGCGGTGCAGAAGGCCGTGAAGAACGGCGACATCGGCCAGGTCGAGATCGTGCGCGTCACCTCGCGTGATCCTGAGCCGCCGCCCATGTCGTATGTCGCGGGCTCGGGTGGTCTCTTCCTCGACATGATGGTGCACGACTTTGACATGGCACCGTTTGTCGTGGGCAGCCCGGTGGTCTCGGTATACGCGCAGGGCGCCGTACGCGTTGACCCGGGCTTCGCCGAGCATGGCGATATCGACACCGCTGTCGTGATGATGACTCACGCCGACGGCACGCTGAGCACGATCGACAACAGCCGGCGTGCGGTCTACGGCTACGACCAGCGGGTCGAGGCCTTCGGCAGCCTGGGCATGGTGCAGAGCGACAATGTGCGCCTGAACACCAGCACGCTTACCGGTGCGAAGGGCACCGTGGCCCAGCCGCTCGAGAACTGGTTCATCGGTCGTTACCAGGAGGCCTACCGAGTCGAGTGGGCTGACTTCGCCAACTACGTGCGCGGTGATGGCCCATCACCTGTGCCCGGCGACGAAGCCCGTCTGCCCTTGGTGATTGCCGCCGCGGCCAAGCTGAGCATGGACGAGAACCGCCCCGTCACGATCGCCGAGATGGAGCAGCGACTGGCTCAGGCCTGAAATCGAGCATGGTGAAGCTCCGGCCGGCGGCCGGGGCTTCACCATGTCGCTGATCGGTCTCCACTCGGGGCTGCGAACGCCATGCCTCTAGGCTTTGCGAGTGATTACACCTAAGAAGCTCTCCATTGCCCTGGCTCTCGGCGTCGTCGTAGCCACCATTGCTCCGGCAGCCGCGCACGCTGTCCCGATTCCCGATGGCCACGGAAAGGCTGTCTCGAAGCCCTTCTACGGGCATGCAGCGAAGGCGAAGCCTGTCCCGCTGAGTCCGATTCCGCAGAACCCGTTCATGTCTGCTAATGGCACATCGAACATTCACAACGACAGCTACATGTCCGACACCTATACGTGGGCAGGTCCGCTAGGCAAGAACACCCAGGTGTCGAGTGCCTTCACCCGCGGTGAGTGCGCAAGCATCACTTTCAACAGCAAAGGCCAGATCGTCGGAATTTGCATCCTCAAGCACGCTTACTTGACCCTGCTGGAGCCCAAGAGCCTGCGCATCCTGTCCCAGGTCGCCCTCCCCGAGGTCGCGGCAGCGTCCGGAACCGGCAGCAACGACTACACGGAGATCGCCGGCGGATACTTCTATCTCGACAACCTGGATCGCGCGGTCGTGAGCACGGCAACTCGTCACCTGATCACGTATGAAGTCACCAAGAATGGCGCCAAGTCGACCTTCACTCCTGTGGCCGGGCTGGATTTCGATCTCTCGCCCTACATCGCAGCCGACGACACTATCCAGTCGGCTCTCCCTGACTTCAACGGCAACATCTGGTTCATCACCGGTGCAGGCGTCGTGGGTGCGGTCAATCCGAAGACGGGCGTCATCAAGTCCACGACGTTGAACGGTGAGCGCATCGGAAACTCATTCTCGATGGACAAGGACGGCTCGGTCTACATCGTCAGCACCGCCGCGATGTACCGATTCAGCCTCTCGGCTGACGGAACCCCGCAGGTTGACTGGCGCTCGGCCTACCAGAACACCGGGATCCAGAAGCCAGGTCAGAAGAGCATCGGCTCCGGAACCACTCCGACGATCATGGATGGCGGCCGAGTTGCCATCGCCGATAACGCCAATCCCATCAATGTGGTGGTCTACAACACTGACCCCAAGGCGGCCACGCGCGTCGTATGCGAGCAGCCCGTGTTCAAGGCGAACGCCAGCGCGACCGAGAACTCACTCATTGCAGTGGGTAACACGCTGATCGTGGAGAACAACTACGGCAATGCGACGTTGAAGTCGACGCTCGGTGGAAAGACTTCCCTGCCGGGCATGGCCCGCGTAGATATCGCCGCTGACGGAATCTGCTCGACGGCGTGGACCAACACCTCGGTTATCGCCCCGTCGGTGGTTCCGAAGTTCTCTGCAGCAACCGGCTTGATCTACACGTACACGAAGCCCAAGGGTCCGGGCAAGGTCGATCGTTGGTACTGGACTGCGCTTGACTACCGCACCGGCAAACTGGTGTACAGCACCTTCGTCGGCAACGGCCTCATGTTCAACAACAACTATGCCTCGGCATATGTCGGACCTGACGGCAGCGGTTACGTAGGAGTGACGGGCGGACTGGTGCGCATCTACGACCAGCCGTAAGCGCTCACTCCTCGCGGAGAGAGCATCTGCGATGCCCGAAGCCCCCGCTACGCCAAGCTCAGCGTATGCGGGGGCTTCGTCATGTCGGATGCCTGGACTTAGTGCATGTGCGCCATGGCCGTGGCGCTACCTGAGGGGGCGGGTGCGGCAGAGGCGCCCTGCTTCGCCACGACCAGTACCTCGGGCCGCGGCGTCAGCGGTGGTGAGTCGGCCGTGGCCGTAGCCGGCGTGTACTTGTCGTTCCAGTAGTACGAGTGACCGCCGGCGCACAACTGCATGACACTCATGCCGTAGGTGCCTGCAGTCTTCGGCCATGCCACCGTGATCGGGAAGAACGTCGCGGTGCCGAAGGGCACCGGGTCTCCGTGCTTGACCCAGGTGACATGCCAGCCACCGC
>JBEGLG010000088.1:0-2741 GCA_041183645.1 Actinomycetota bacterium
TCATCGTCGCCGAGGAGCTTCGCGCAGGCAAGACAGTGCTGATTGCCGCGCACGGAAACTCGCTTCGCGCACTCGTCAAGCATCTCGATGGCATCAGCGATGCCGACATCGCGGAGTTGAATATTCCGACCGGCATCCCGCTGGTCTACAAGCTCGACGAGAACCTCACGCCGATCGTGAAGGGCGGCGAGTACCTCGATCCCGCTGCAGCCGCCGAGGCCGCAGCCGCCGTGGCGAATCAGGGCAAGAAGTAGCCCGTCACTCTCGCAGCAGAGCGGCCCATCTCGACGGAGGTGGGCCGCTCGTCTTTGCTCAGAAGTCGCTTACCAGCGCGGCTTCATGATCTCGATGATCTTGGGGCGTACGTCGACGAGATAGACCAGCGCGATGACTGCTCCGGCAATACCGAAGATGCCGAAGGGGCTCCGGAAGAGCAGCCCGGTTCCCAACGCTGCGCCGGTGAGTGCGAGCCAGAGAGTCTTCGACTTGCGATCGATGGCCGGAAAGGCCTGAGCGGGCCTGCGCACGCAGTCGATCAGGGCCCATGCCTGCAGACCGGTGACCACGAGCCATATCGCGAGGATGACCAGACTCTGAACGGAATCGAACATGCCTCGAGCCTAGGCGATCAACCACGCTCTGACGGCGGCCGGCATACCGCCTACTCGTCGGTCGGATTGAGCCGCTCGGCAAAGCCCGGAGCGAAGCCGTTCTCCCGCTCCATGATGCGCAGTTCAAGCGCTGCCTTCTCCGCGGCGATGTCGATCGTCGCGCGCTTGTCGGCGATGTAGTCCATCACCGCGAAGAGCACGCCCGACACGACGAATGTCAGGTGAATCATGATCATCCAGAACACCTGAGTCGTGTTCATGCTTTCAGGTTCGAGGAAGATGGCGAGCAACTGGATCACCGAGATTGCTACGAGCGATCCGATCAGCTTGATCTTCAGCCCCGAGAAGTCGACCTTGCCCATCCAGCTCGGTCGATCCTCAGACTTGTCCGCTGCAGCGATCTTGGATACGAAATTCTCGTAACCACTGAAGATCACGATGAGAATCAAGTTGGCGAGGAGCACGATGTCGAGCATCTCGAGCAGGCTGATCGTGATCTGCTTGAGCGTTGAATCAGCCGCTACGGAGATGAGATGCGCGAACGCCTGGATGAACTTGAGGACAAGCACCAGCAGGCCGATAAGCAAGCCCAGATAGAAGGGGATCAGGAGCCAACGGCCGTTGAAGATGACCAGTTCGACGCCGCGCTCTGCCTTCTTCATGCCACCGATGAAGCCGCCGCCGTAACTGCGCTCGCTCTTGCTCACCTTCGAACCCCTCTGAGTGATGTCGGGACGCCAGGATAGTCACGGCCTCCGCATTCGCGGTTCAGTCGGGGAAATCCGACGCCGGCCACCTGAGAATGTCGAGCGCCTCAGCCATAGATTCTCCTCATGCAGGTGGCCGGAATCGATCTCGCGTGGGGTAGTCGCGCCCGCACCGGCATCGCGCTCACCGACGCTCATGGCGCACTTTTTCACTCTGCGTCGGTGATCTCGGATGCCGAGATAGCGGACTTTCTCGCCGGAAGCGCTCCAGCGGTCATCGCCATCGATGCGCCGATCATCGTGACCAATGCCTCGGGGATGCGCGACTGCGAGCGGGATCTCTCGCGGGACTTCCGGAAGTTCCGCGCCGGTACTCATCCGACCAACCTGAGCCGACCCAGCATGCAGCCCGTGCCACGGGCTGTGCGACTTCTTGCCGAGCATGGCTGGAAGGCGGATCTCGACGGCGGTGCCTCTTCCGAGACTCCTGTCGCACTCGAGGTGTACCCGCACAGCTCGATGGTCGGGCTCTTCAGTCTCGACCGGGTTCTCGAGTACAAGGCCAAGTCCGGTCGCACCGTCGATTCCCGAAAGCGGGAATTCCAGCGGCTCATCACGCTGATGGAAGGCCATTGCGAGCTTCCGCTGCGACTGTCGGCGAGCACGCGCTGGCATGAGCTCGCGGGCATCGTCAGCGGTGCGACGCGCCAGTCGGAACTCAATCGTGCCGAGGACGAAATCGATGCGATCTTCTGTGCCTACGTTGCCTGGATTTTCGCCACGTCACCGAGATCTCTAGTGACATACGGAAGCGCGGCGACGGGAGTCATCGTGACCTTCCCACCGCCGCGCGTCGCGTGACTGGCGTCGACTACTTCTTGACGATGACCGAGTAGGTCGCGACTGTCTTGCCACCTCGAGTGACGGTCACCGTGGCCTTGCCGGCCTTGACCGCATGGCCGCCCGCAGAGGCAGTGACGGTACCGGTGCCTTCGGCGTCGCTCACCACGAAGACTGACTTATTCGACGACGTGAAGTGAGCCTTGTCGTTGAAGCCCTTGAAGACGACGGCCTGATCCTTGACCACGGAGATCGTGGTGCCCGAGTCCGTGCGCTTCACGAAGATCGGGGTCCAGGTGCCGGGGCTGCCGCCGATGAGGGCCGAGGCCGACGGCGACGGTGAGGCATCGGCCGCGAAGGCCGTGCCCGTTGCGGTGATACCGAGGCCGAGCACCAGAGCGGAGGTGCAGGCGGCTGCGGCGATGCGGGTTGAGGTCTTCATGTCATTCCTTCGTGAACGAATCGGTGACCGCGGTGACCACCACGATCAGGGTCTACCCATCCTCGCGCCTGGCCAAACACGACTCCTAGCAGGAGCCCAACCCGCGATAAAAGCGCTCCGGCACGGTGAGCGGCCAGGAGT
>JBEGLG010000089.1:0-13315 GCA_041183645.1 Actinomycetota bacterium
ATGACACTCATGCCGTAGGTGCCTGCAGTCTTCGGCCATGCCACCGTGATCGGGAAGAACGTCGCGGTGCCGAAGGGCACCGGGTCTCCGTGCTTGACCCAGGTGACATGCCAGCCACCGCCCGACTGGCGGGCCACGGTGGAGGTCCATCCCTCGACGGTTTGCGGCTTGAGTGATCGCCAGGGAGCGCCGACAAACGCCTCGACCTGCACGGTGGGCTCGGAGGGCAGGCAGCCGTGCTGGATTTCGAGGGTCATCGCAGTCGTCGTGCCGGCGACCGCGCTCACGCCTTTCAGCTCGATGATTGCGTGCGCCGACGCTGTCGAGATCATCGGAGTGGCTATGGCCAGTACTCCGAGAGATGCGGTGGTCAGGGCGAGTGTCGTCATGCGCATGGTCGTGAACCTAGCAGTGGCGAGTGCACGCCGGTGGAATGCAGGAAGGCCCGACCGCCGGAGCGATCGGGCCTTCCTTACTGGACTGACTATGCGGTGGCAGGCACCCGAACCGGGCCGAGGGCCTGATCCTTCTCGTCGACCTTGAGCGCGCCGGTCATGATGGCGACCGCGTCGTTCATGGTGTGAGTCTGCGGGGTGACTACTGCTGCACGGCTGCCGAGGCGCTGCACGTGAATGCGGTCAGCGACCTCGAACACCTGCGGCATGTTGTGCGAGATCAGGATGATCGGAAGACCGCGATCGCGCATGAGCTCGATCATCTTCAGAACCTGATTCGACTCGCGAACGCCGAGTGCAGCGGTCGGCTCGTCGAGGATGACGACCTTGCTGCCGAATGCCTCGGCGCGAGCGACAGACACTGCCTGACGCTGGCCACCCGAGAGAGTCTCGACGGCCTGCGACATGTCCTGCAGCGTGCCGATGCCCAGCTTGGTCATCTGCTCCTTGGCGGTGGTGCGCATGCCCGAGTGATCGAGCTTGCGGAACACAGAGCCGAGGAACCCGCTCTTGCGCTTCTCGCGACCGAGGAACAGGTTGCTGGCGATATCGAGAGCCGGTGCGACCGCGAGGGTCTGGTACACCGTCTCGATGCCGTACGCACGAGCGTCGAGGGAGGACTTGAAGGAGACCTCCTCGCTGTCGATCAGGATCTGGCCCGAATCAGGAGTCTCGGCTCCTGAGATGCACTTGATCAGGGTCGACTTGCCGGCACCGTTATCGCCGATGACTGCGAGAACCTCGCCCGGGTAGAGCTCGAGGTTGGCCGAGTTCAGGCCCACGACGCGACCGAACGTCTTGATCAGGCCCTTGGCCTGGACGACGGGCTGGATGGAGGAGAGATCACTCATGATCGAACCTTTCGAATCCACTGGTCGAGGGCGACCGAGACGATGACCAGGATGCCGATGGCCAGGACCTTGTAGGCCTGGTCGAGACCGGCGAGCACGAGGCCGTTGGAGACGACGCCGACCAGGATGGCACCGATGAGGGTGCCGAACATGGTGCCGCGACCGCCGAACAGCGAGGTGCCGCCGATCACGACTGCGGTGATCGACTCGAGGTTCGCATCGGGGAGGATCGTCGGGCTAGCCGAGCCGACGCGGCCGATCGCGATCCAGCCGGCGATGGCGAGCACGATGCCGCCGACCAGGTAGACGCTGAAGAGCACGCGGTTGACGCGGATACCGGCGAGCGAGGCAGCTGCGGGGTCATCGCCGACGGCGTAGACGTGCTTGCCCCAGGCAGTGTTCTTGAGAACCCAGCTGAACAGCACGTACATCAAGATCATCGCGACGACGCCGTAGGTGATCTTGAATCCGCCGACCTGGATCGGGGTGCCGAGCCAGAGCAGGATGCCGGCGGCATCGCCCATCTTGTCGGCGTTGATGGTGCGGCCCGTGGCGTAGATGAGGGTCAGCGCCATGAAGATGCTGAGCGTGCCCAGCGTCACGATGAAGGGCGGCAGTTTCAGCTTCGTGATCAGGAAGCCGTTGAGCGCACCGGCAGCGGCACCGACGGCGAAGCCGAGGAGGAGCGCCAGCGGGCCGGGCACGCCCTGCTCGGCGGCGGTCTTCGCCATGACCATGGAGGCCAGGACGGCGACGGCGCCGACGGAGAGGTCAATGCCTGCGGTGAGGATGACGAGAGTCTGGGCGACGGCGATAGCACCGACGATCGACACCTGCTGGGTGATCAGCGAGAGGTTCGAGATCGCCCAGAAGCGGTGATTGATGAGACCGAAGATGATGACTGCGACGAGCAGCACGATTCCCGGGCTAATCCAGGGGTACTTGTGCAGTGCATGGTGGAAATGATGCATCGGGCCCTTGCGATCGAGATTCTCGATCAGTGCCTCGGCATCGGTCGTGGTGGGGGTACTCACCCGCCTACCTCCTCATTAGTGGTTGATCTGCCCCGAAGTTCACACCATCTGGGAGGGCGTGTCCTGCGAAACCGCATATGTCTTTCGGAAAATCTGTGGTGCGACGTACAAGGTCTTGCGATGAAGAGGGGCCGTGGGGTTGATCCCACGGCCCCTCTCACACGCTTCGTCAGGCGCTAGGCCCGACTAGCTGAGGACTTATCCCCAAGCGTTGTCGATGCAGTACTGCGCATCCTTCTGCTCGGTGATGGTGACGGTGTCCTGCGGCTCGTTGGTGCAGAGCACGACGCCGGTGTCGAAGAAGTCCTTGCCCTCGGTCACGGTCGGCTTGGTGCCGGTGGTGGCCAGGTCGAAGATTGCCTTAACACCGTACTCCGCCATCTTCAGCGGGTACTGCTGCGAGGTTGCGCCGATGACGCCGTCCTTGACAGCCTGAACACCGGAGAGACCGCCGTCGACCGAGATGATCTGGACGTCCTTGCCGATGGTCTTGCCGGCTGCCTTCAGGGCAACGGCTGCGCCGAGGCCTGCGGGCTCATTGATGGTGTACACGACGTTGATGTCGGGGTTCTTTGCCAGGCAGTCTTCCATGCCCTTCTGGCCACCCTCTTCGTTAGCGCCGGTGGCCACGAGACATGCGATCTCGTAGTCGCCACCCTTGCCGGTGGTGTACTTGCCGGAGGTTGCCTCGTCACCCATGACAGTCTTGTCCTTGATGTCGATGCCCATGCCGTCAAGGAAGCCGTTGTCGCGCAGGTAATCGACGGTCAGCGACTCCTTGTCGGTGATCACGAGACGGGCGATGATCGCCTTGCCGCCTGCGAGCTTGCCGGCAGTCCACTGGCCAATGGCCTGGCCTGCGACGAAGTTGTCGGTGGCGAAGGTGATGTCGACGATGTCGGCCGGATCGGTCGGCGTGTCGAGTGCGATAACCAGCAGGCCTGCCTGGCGGGCTGCGGTGATGGCGTCATTCACGCCCGGGCCTGCCGGGGTGATGAGGATGCCCTTCTGGCCCTGGGCAACGGCGTTCTCGATTGCCGTGACCTGACCGGCAACGTCGGTGTCGTCCTTGCCGGAGGCGAGGGTGAGGGTCACGCCATTGGCCTCAGCGGCCTTCTTGGCGCCTGCTGCCATGGCGACGAAGAACGGGTTGGTCTGGTTCTTCGTGATCAGCGAAACTGCGACGTCTCCGCCAGCGGCGGGAGCGGAAGCGGCTGCACTGGCTGCCGGGGCGGCGGATGCTTCGGTGGACGACGACGAGGAGCCGGAGCTGCAAGCCGCCAGGGTGACGGAGAGCACGCCAACAGCTGCAACAGCTGCAAAGGCGCGTCCGCGGGTCACGCGGTTCTTCATGGATTTCCCTTCGAAGGGTTTCGGGTTGACGTGGCGTGGAGCCACATCCCTTGTATAGGGGATGGAGCGCTCCAACACCACATGGGATCGGGACTTGTTATGAGACCGTTACGGGGTCGCCGCCTTCGCCCTCACGTGAGCCACAGAAGTTCATCTGGATCACTTCGCCATCAGATTCATGACAACGTTGTCAGGCATTTCTAGGGCCAAGATTCCCCCTTGTCAAGAGGCAAGTTCTGGAATACTCAAAATCGAGATGACAACGTTATCGACGACCTCGGCGGGGACCTGCGCGGCAGCTGACAGCCAGCTCGCACGTCCCACGATGCGCGATGTCGCCGCCCTTGCCGGGGTCTCCCTGAAGACCGTCTCGCGAGTGGTCAATCGGGAGGACGGCGTCTCCGACGACCTGGCAGCCAAGGTCGAGCGCGCGGCTGCCCAACTCGACTATCGGCCCAATCTCACGGCGAGCAATCTGCGTCGCTCCGATCGCAAGACCGCCACCTGGGGCCTGCTCCTCGAGGATGTCGCGAACCCGTTCTCCTCCGCCGTGCACCGCGGGGTCGAGGAGGTCGCCCGCGAGCTCGGAGTTGCCGTCTTCGCCGCGAGCATGGACGAAGATCCCGAGCGCGAGCGTGAGCTCGTCGCCACGTTCTCCTCGCGGCGCGTCGATGCACTGATCATCGCCCCGACCGCTACTGAGCATGCCTACCTGGCCACTGAGGTGCGCAACGGCATTGCAGTGGTGTTCGTCGATCGCCCGCCGCTGAGCATTGACGCTGACTGCGTCGTGACCGACAACAGGCAGAGTGCGGCAGCGGCCACCCGGCATCTCATCGACCACGGCCACAAGCGCATCGCCTTCATCGGCGACTTCGCGAGCATCACTACTGCGAATGAGCGCTACCTCGGGTTCGTGGACGCCATGGCGGCCGCAGGCGTGCAGGTGCATCCGGAGCTCGTGATTCGCGATGTTCACGATCCGGCTCAGTCGGCGAAGGCCATCGGTTCGATTCTGCGACTCTCGAACCCGCCCACTGCGATGTTCACGGCCCAGAACCTCATCACGATGGGTGCCGTCGAGGCACTGCGCGATGCGGGCGCTCAGCACAGCATCGCGCTCGTGGGATTCGACGACTTCGCCATGGCGAATCTCCTTGATCCTGCGGTCACGGTCATGGCGCAGGATCCTCGGGCGATCGGCCGCCTGGCGGCGACCTTGGTGAATGAACGACTGGCGCATCCGGGTGCTGCTGTCGGAATGCACGTCGTTCCGTCGATTCTCATCCCCCGTGGCTCGGGAGAGATCGGGCCTCAGGCCTGAGTCAGTCCCGCGGTGCCGCGGTCGAGCGCCGAGTCACCAAAGACGGTGCGATATCAACGATTTCTGCCCCACGCCGCGGCTTCTCGATGCGGCGATTGATGAGGTCGACGCTGGCCTTGGCCATCGCAGCCAGGGGCTGTCGCACACTCGTCAGCGAGAGAAGATCGAGCTTCGCGAGCATGGTGTCGTCGTAGCCGACCAGCGAGACATCGCCTGGTATCGAGATGCCCTCGCGCTGCAGAACCGCAGCCACGCCTGCCGCCACGGCATCGTTCGCGCAGTAGATCGCCGTGGGCATCGCGCCGCGCACCAGCTGCTCTGCAGCCTCGCGACCGGCCTGCTCGGTGAACTCGCCGCCGATGACTCGCATGGATGCCGACAGACCGGCGTCGCGCATCGACTGCATGAACCAGTCGCGACGGGCCGCGGCGCCGGCGCCCGAGCCGCCATCAATATGGACGATGTCGCGGTGGCCGAGCGCAATCAAGTGATCGACCACCAGCTGAGCTCCGACTCGTTCGTCGTGCATGACGACATCGATACGGGGGAGATCCACCCGTCTCTCGACGCAGACCAGTGGTGCGATCTTCGACATGGAGGTGAGTACTGAATCGGAAATGCGCGGGGAGGCAAGGATCACGCCGTCGACACGGTGGTCGATGAAGGTGCCCAGCGCCTCACTCTCGCGCTCGCCCTCGCGGCGACCGTTGGCGAGCAGTGCTCGATAGCCGGCGGACTCGGCCTCGGCCTCGAAGGCGTCGAGGACGTCGGCGAAGTAGGGATTGTGGAGGTCATCGAGCAGGATCCCGATGGTGCGGGTGCGGTTCGAGGCAAGCTGCCGGGCGAGCACATTCGGCCGGTAGCCCAGGCGCTCGGCCTCGGCCAGAACCCGAGAGCGACTGGCCTCGCTGACCTTCGGACTGTCCTGGAAGACCAGGGAGACCAGGGAGCGCGAGACGCCGGCGGCGGCCGCGACGTCTTCCATGGTGGGCCTGGTCATGCGGGGAGCCTATGCCAGGCCGGGGGGATTTCTGCCCCTGGCCACTTGTCATCGATCGCCATATAGGGCATGCTATTGGAGCGCTCCAATTCACGCTCGGAGGTTTCACATGTCGGATGCATTCCTCGCCCGCCTCGCCGGCGCACCTGTCTCCTGGGGTGTCTGTGAGCAGCCCAGTTGGGGCATCATGCTCGACGTTCGCCGAGTTCTTGCCGAGCTCACCAGCGTCGGTCTGCATGCCATCGAATTGGGCGACGACGGCTTCTTTCCCGCCGACGATGCCGAGACCCGCGCACTGCTCGCTGAATATGACACGCGCATGCTCGGCGGATTCGTCTCGCTTCAGCTCCATGACGCGTCACGTCGCGACGAGATGCTGGCCATCGCCGAGAAGGCCGCGTCACGTCTCGCCGGCACCGGCGCCACCTACTTCGTCACCGCAGCAGTCATGGACTACGACTGGCGCACTCCGACCCCGCTCGATCGCGCGGGCTTCGAGGTGCTCAATGAGTCACTGCTGCTCGTCGACGAGATCTGCGCAAGTCACGGCCTGACCCAGGTGCTGCACCCGCACATGAACACCATGGTCGAGACCAAGCGCGATGTCGAGCTCGCACTCGAGACCACCACCGTGAAGTGGTGCATCGATACCGGCCACCTCGCCATCGGCGGCACTGATCCGCTCGAGTTCGTGCAGCAGAACTTCGACCGCATCGGGCTGTGCCATCTCAAGGATGTGCGTCTCGATGTGGCGGCACGCGTGATGGCCCGCGAGCTCACCACTCGCCAGGCTGTCGATGCCGGACTCTTCCCGCCGCTCGGCCAGGGCGATGTTCCGCTCAAGGAGGTCGTGCTCTCGCTCGAGGATCAGGGCTACCGAGGCTGGTACGTGCACGAGCAGGATTCCGCACTTGTCGTCGAACCTGCCGAGAACGAGGGCCCGGTCGCCGATCTGCGTATCTCCGTCGACTGGCTTCTCACTGATGTCGTGCCCTACATCAAGGTCAGCGCATGAGCGCCGGCCATGCGACCGTGCGCACCACGGTTGCCGATGCAATCGTCCGCTTTCTTATCGCTCAGAAAGTCGCTGACGATCGCAGCGGCGAGATCATCCCCCTGGTGCCGGGAGTCTTCGCGATCTTCGGCCACGGCAATGCGCTGAGCCTGGGTGAGTCACTTGAACTTCATAAGGACGAGATCGCCACACTGCGTGGGCAGAACGAGCAGGGCATGGCCCTCGCTGCCGTCGCTTACGCAAAGGCCGCGCAGCGCCGTCAGATCATGGCCGTGTCGACTTCCGTAGGCCCGGGTGCCCTCAACACTGTTACCGCCGCCGGCGTGGCCCTGGCCAATCGCCTTCCGCTGCTCCTGCTTCTCGGCGACACCTTCACCTCGCGCGAGCCTGATCCGGTTCTGCAGCAGCTCGAGCACTTCGGCGATCCCACCATCACCGCGAACGACTCCCTCAAGGCCGTCAGTCGCTACTGGGATCGCATCACCGCGCCCTCGCAGCTGAAGACCACGCTGCGCCAGGCGATCGCCACTCTTCTCGACCCGGCTGACTGCGGCCCGGTCACCCTTGCCCTTCCGCAGGATGTCCAGGCCATGGCCTACGACTTCCCGACCGACCTCTTCGAGACCGTCGTGCATCGCATCGCGCGCCCGCGTCCGTCGCGCGACCAGGTCGACGAGGCTATTGCGCTGATTCGCGCGGCGAAGAAGCCGATGATCGTCGCCGGCGGAGGCGTGCACTACTCGCTCGCCGAGGCCGAGCTCTCTGCCTTCGCGAATACCTTCGGCATCCCGGTGATGGAGACCGTGGCGGGCAAGTCGTCACTGCTCGGCAGTGATCCCGCGTTCGCCGGATCCATCGGCGTCTTCGGCGAGACTGCCGGCCAGGAGATCTCGCACGAAGCTGATCTCGTGATTGCCCTCGGCACGCGCCTGCAGGATTTCACGACCGAGTCGGGCACGGTCTTCCGCAATCCTGACGTGAAGGTGATCGGCGTGAATGTCGCGCGTTACGACGCACTCAAGCGTCAGGGCACGGCAGTGGTGGGCGATGCTCGCGAGGTACTCGCCGAGCTCAGCGCAGGCCTGACGGGCTGGTCGGCCCCGGCCGAGTGGTTCGCGACCGGCCGCAGTTCCCGTGCGAAGCAGGTGGCGCTCATTGAGCAGCGCACTGCCGTGACCGACACCGTTGATCCGACCTACGCGCAGCTCATCGGCCGCGTGCACGCGATCGCGGGCGACGACGACTACGTGCTCACCGCTGCCGGCGGCCTTCCCGGCGAGCTCGTGATGAACTGGCCGAGCAAGGGCATCGCCACCTTCGACTGCGAGTACGGCTTCTCCTGCATGGGCTACGAAGTCAGCGGCACGTGGGGCGCGGCACTCGAGCGCGCCGTGTCACGCCCGGGCTCGACCGTCTATGGCATGACCGGCGACGGCTCATTCATGATGCTGCCGATGGATGTCTACAGCGCCGTGCTGCACGACACCAGCCTCGTGCTGATCATCTGCGATAACCAGGGCTTCAACGTCATCGAGCGCCTGCAGATCGGTCATGGCGCGGCAAGCTTCCGCACCATGCTGGCCGATGAGGATCGCCCGAATCCCGCGGCGATCGACTTCGCGAAGATCGCCGAGGGCATGGGAGCCGACGTCATCTCGGCGGGCTCGCTGGCCGAGTTCGATGCTGCACTTCACTCGGTCAAGGGAATACCCGGGGTGCACGTGATCGTTGCACCTGTTGCGAAGCACAAGTGGAGCGAGGGCGACTCGTTCTGGGAGGTCGGCGTGCCCGAGGTCAGCCACCGCCCCGCCGTCAACGACGCTCGGAAGGCCCTACTGGAGGGCAAGAGTCAACAGCGTTGACTTCTCGCATAGATTTGTTCATCGGTACCGCCTCACACTCACGGAAGCAGGAAACATGGCCGCGCGCGTCACGCACTGGATCAACGGCAAGCTCTGGGAAGGCACGCCCGAGCGCTCCGGCGATGTCTACGACCCCGCTACCGGCGAGGTCACCAAGACCGTCGACTTCGCGAGCGCCGCACTGCTCGATGAGGCCGTGGCCGCGGCGAAGGCCGCATTCCCCGGCTGGCGCGATACCTCGCTCACCAAGCGCGCCTCCATCCTCTTTGCCTTCCGCGAGATCCTGAACTCCCGCAAGGAGGAGCTCGCCGCGATCATCACCGAGGAGCACGGCAAGGTGCTCTCCGATGCACTCGGCGAGGTCACCCGCGGCATGGAGGTCGTCGAATTCGCGTGCGGAATCCCGCACCTGCTCAAGGGCGGATTCTCCGAGGGCGTCTCGACCGGCATCGATGTCTACTCGATCCGCCAGCCGCTCGGCGTGGTCGGCATCATCTCGCCGTTCAACTTCCCGGCCATGGTGCCGATGTGGTTCTTCCCCATCGCCATTGCGTCCGGCAACACCGTTGTCGTCAAGCCGTCGGAGAAGGATCCGTCGGCCACCAACTTCGTCGCCCAGATGTGGAAGGACGCCGGCCTTCCCGATGGTGTCTTCAACGTGGTGCACGGCGACAAGGAGTCGGTCGACGCCCTGCTCGACAACAAGGACGTCAAGAGCATCTCGTTCGTCGGGTCGACGCCGATCGCGCAGTACGTATACGAGCGCGGCACGGCCAAGGGCAAGCGCGTGCAGGCCCTCGGCGGTGCGAAGAACCACATGCTGGTGCTTCCTGACGCTGATCTCGATCTCGCCGCCGATCAGGCGATCAACGCCGGCTTCGGCTCGGCAGGCGAGCGCTGCATGGCGATCTCGGTCGTGCTCGCCGTCGATCCGATCGGCGATGAGCTCGTCGCGAAGATCAAGGAGCGCATGGGCAGCCTGAAGACCGGCGACGGCCGTCGCAACTGCGACATGGGCCCGCTTGTCACCAAGGTGCATCGCGACAAGGTCGCGTCGTATGTCGATGCAGGCGAGGCTGCGGGTGCAACCCTCGTTGCCGATGGTCGCGGCATTACCGTTGACGGCGAGCCCAATGGCTACTGGCTCGGCCCGACACTGTTCGACAACGTCACCACCGACATGTCGATCTACACCGACGAGATCTTCGGCCCGGTGCTCAGCGTGGTGCGCGTGCCCAGCTACGAGGCCGGCGTGCAGCTCATCAACGATCACCCGTACGGCAATGGCACGGCGATCTTCACCAACGATGGTGGTGCGGCCCGCCGGTTCCAGAACGAGATCGAGGTCGGCATGGTCGGCGTGAACGTGCCCGTTCCCGTCCCGATGGCCTACTACTCCTTCGGCGGCTGGAAGGCCTCGCTGTTCGGCGATACCCATGCGCATGGCACCGAGGGCGTGCACTTCTTCACCCGGGGCAAGGTCGTCACCAGCCGCTGGCTTGATCCCAGCCACGGCGGAATCAACCTGGGCTTCCCGACCCACGGCTAGCAGAACCACGACGAAGGGCACTCCCGGTGGGAGTGCCCTTCGTTCATTCCCGAACGAATGCGAGAGGCTAGGTAGATGAGCGGGATGCAGCGGATCGAGGTCGCCAAGCGCGCTGTCTCCGTCGTGTTCATCCTTCAGGGTCTCGGCTTTGCCAGCTGGGCCTCGCGCATTCCGCAGGTGCAGGAGCAACTCGACCTCAGTCCCGCTCAACTGGGGTTCGTACTGCTGTCGATCGCCGCAGGCTGCCTCATCGCCCTGCCCAGCGCCGGACTGGTGGTACACCGCTTCGGTGCGGCACGTACTACTGCCGTCACGGTCACGATCTTCTCCGGGGGAATAGCGCTCGCAGCCCTTGGCACCAACATCGGCGTCACCGTCGTTGTCATCGGCTTGATCTTCATGGGCATCGGAACAGGCGCAGGCGATGTCGCCATGAATGTCGAGGGAGCCGCGGTTGAGCAATCTCTAGGCCGATCCGTGATGCCCCGCTTTCACGCGG
Source organism: Actinomycetota bacterium (assembly GCA_041183645.1). GTDB lineage: Bacteria > Actinomycetota > Actinomycetes > S36-B12 > S36-B12 > CAIKZY01. The sequence goes on from JBEGLG010000089.1 coordinate 10,943, forward strand.
GTTTCAGCATCGGCACGGTGACCGGCGCATTGCTGGGAATCATTGCCAACGTCTTCGACCTCTCCGTGGCCGTCCACCTGACGATCATCGCCGCGATCATCCTCATCGCCTCGCTTTCGGCGATCCGCTTCTATCTGCCGGCCGGTGCCGAGGAGCACGATGAAGGCGAGCGCGGTCACCCCATGGCGGCATGGAAGGAACCCCGAACGCTTCTCATCGGAGTCTTTCTCTTCGCCTTGGCGTTCTCCGAGGGCACGGGCAACGAGTGGGTGGGAGTGGCCTCCGTCGACTCGTTCGCTGCCACCGCCGCACTCGCGTCAGCGACCTATTTCGTCTTCGTCGTGGGAATGACCACGGTGCGCTGGTTCGGCGCAGGCATCCTTGACAGGTTCGGGCGGGTGCGCACCATGCGCGTCTCGATTCTTGTCTCCATCGCCGGAGTTCTGCTCGTCGTCTTCGCTCCCGCGCTCTGGGTCGTGATGGTCGGCTGCGTGCTCTGGGCGCTCGGCACCGGTCTCGGCTTCCCCGTCGGCATGAGCTCGGCCGCTGATGATCCGGCCAAGGCCGCAGGACGCGTCAGCGCTGTTGCCTCGATCGGATACCTCGCCTTCCTTACCGGGCCTGCGATCGTCGGCATCATCGCCGAGTACACCGGGGTGCAGCGCTCGCTGAGCGTCACGGCTGTGCTGCTCGTGATCGGCTTCCTTGTCGTAGGTGCCACGAAGCCGCTGCCCGGCGCAGCCGACAGCGCGCATTGACGTCAATCACGTGCCCGGTGTGCACCGAGCCCTAATCTGAGGTTCACGAGGTCGTGCTCGCGACGTCGGCTCACCGAGAGGACTCACCCGCATGAGCAACGCTGCTGAAAAGCGCGCCGCATCCATCAAGGGCTTCTGGCGCATGGTGCTGGGCTTTGTCATCGTCTGGATCATCTGCGTGATCGTCTGGGCACTCACCGGCCAGGGCTACTTCTGGCCGCTGTGGCCGGCTCTGGGCATGATCATCGGCGCGATCTACGCGGGCATTCGCATCTCGCGCATGCCTAAGAGCTGACGCGCACGAACAGATAGCGACCCGGCAGAAGCCGCGACTGCCTAGGCCTCCTTCTTGTGCCCCGAGGCCTGAGTGAGGTCGATGAACAGGCTGACACTGTTCATCGAAGCGGGAGTCGTGATCCGCTCCCAGTTCGCGCCCTTTTCGACAGGGTCGTGTTCCCGCTCAATGCGAATGGCGGTGAACGTGAGCGTGCGATTGCTGGCCCGGTAACTCGGATCGGTGAGCGTGACGACCATGGTCAGCGGAGCCTTATCGCCGTGGCCGAAGGTCAACACCGCATTGGGCGGGTCGCCGGCGAACCATGTCTCCCAATTGGTGTCGAGTCCGCGAGGGCTGATGAGCCATGCATCGCGAAAGGGGCGGTTCGTGAACACGGTCACCGGATCGACACCGCTGAGTGTCAGCGTGAAGGTTTCCTCGCCAACATCTGTGACCTGCACATGACTTGAGGTAGCTCGAGCCGCTTGAACGGTGAAGAGGAGCTCCTCGACCGTCGACGAGCCATCCGTGGTGCTCACGGACGCTGACGCCGAGGCGGGAGTCAGGATGGGAGCCGACAGGGCAAGGGCTATGGTCAGGGACGCACTGATGAGCAGCTTTCGCATCTCAGCAGCATAAGTCACCAGCCGGAAAGTTCGTTGCGCTTGCTACGTTCCAGAGCTCAGCCGTCAGTGTGAAGTAACCAAGCACGGGCACCGCCGACCATCGCTGCCGTGTTCGGAACGATGACGACGTCGTCGCCGAGCTTGCTCAGCACGATCGGCGTGATGTGGCGAGAGTTACCGCCGCCGATGTAGAGCCGATCCCACATGAACACGGGGCGCAGGCCTTCGACCACGCGCGCGATGCGACGCGACCACAGGGCATCGCCGAGTCGACGACGCTCATGCTCGCCGATGTAGGTGTCGTAGGACAGGCCCCAGCGCACGGGTGCCTGCGACATCTCCAGGTGCGGCGCCAGGTATCCGCCGTCGTAGATGGCGCAGCCCAGGCCGGTGCCGAGGGTCAGCACGAGCTCGAGGCCCTGGCCGGCGATAACGCCTGCAGCGTGCACCTCGGCGTCATTGAGAACACGAGTCGGAATTCCGAAGGCGGCCTCCAGGGCGGCCTTCACGTCGAAGCCCTCCCACTGCTCGACCAGCTCGGGCAGCACGCGGGTGCGCGGGCCGGACTTGGTGATGTAGTGCGGAGTCGTGATGACGACGCCGTGACGGATCATGCCCGGCATGCCCACGGTGGCTCGATCGGCCTTGGGGAGTTCGGCGGCGAGGTCGACCAGGGTCTGGACGAACAGGTCGGTCGGCAGCGGGTAGGGGG
>JBEGLG010000090.1:0-3825 GCA_041183645.1 Actinomycetota bacterium
CCGCGACGATCGCCTGGCCCACCGGCACGAGCCCGCCGGCACCCGCGCCTTGGATGACACGACCGAGGATCAACAGCAGCAGGCTCGGCGCGAGCATCGCGATGATCGTGCCGATGGCGAAGACCAGTAGTGCTGCCCACATCGCGTTGCGCTCCCCGCGCAAGTCCATCCAGCGACCCCAGAGCGGGATCGAGACCGTGGAGGTGAGGAGGTAGCCCGCGATGAGCCAGGAGACTTCCGACCCGGCATTGAAGTCATCGCCGATAGTGGCCAGCAGGGGCACGACGAGCGTGGAGTCGAGAACCGAGAGCAATCCGGTGAGGATGACTCCGACGAGCACGCGCATGCCGACGCTGGGCGGGATTCGCGAGGCCAGCACTCGAGAAGGCTAGCAACCGTGCTCAGCTCATGAGAGATGAAACTCTCCCCGAGCAACTGCTCCGGCAAGAGAAGCGCTAGCTACGTGCCCGAGATCTAGCGACGCTCGCGCCTGCGACCGAGATTGACGGCCAGACCCACACCAATGATCAGCGCTCCGCCGTTGACGTACCGCGTGATGTACGTCGGCACGCCGGCGATGGTGGGTGAAGGGCAGCCTTGTTCTCCCTCGCAGAGGCGAGCTAGGACGGGGTCTCCGAATCTCGCTCGAACTTTCCGCGAGGCCCACGCGCGGTGGTCGCATTAGATATCAGCATTTGCCCGATTTCACTACGGGCGAGCCGCCGGACCGCTGTACAGCTTCGGCGCCACCGGGGCGGCAACTCCGACGAAGATGACGAGCCCGTCGCCACCGGGGTTCTTGGCATCTGCGATATCCCCCGGCTTCCAGTTGTTGGTGACCCAGAGATTTCCGGCCACGTCGGGCTGCACGGCTGTCTCGCGCATCAGCGGCTTGAAGACCGGCGTCTTGGTCGCTGCGCCGTTGAGGGGCGTGCCATCGTGCAGCAGCACCTGCTTCCCGGCGGAGGGCAATGTGTAGCCAGTATTCGGGGTCAGCGGGTCACCGAGCTTCATCCCTGCACGACACTTGCTCGTGTTGGCACCGCACAGGCGGGAGACGCCGAACTTGGTCCTCACGTCGCCGACATTGCCGAAATTCGCAACCCAGACAGTGTCATCCGAATCGGCAGTGATGCCCCAGGGCCCGACGATTCCGCCCGAACTGAACTTGCCGAGCTTCTCGCCCGAACTGCTGAATGCGTAAACGGAATTCTGGCTGCCGGCTGCAACCCATCCATTCCCGGCCGAGTCGACCGTCACACCCTTGGGAAGCGCCTTCTCGCCCAGACTCACGGTGAAGAGACGCTGAACCCCGCTCGGCGTGTATCGGAGCTTGGAGAAGGAATTGGAGTTGGTGTAGCTCACCCAGGCATCACCCTGGGCATCGAGACGAATATCAAAGGGATTGAGGTTCTCATCGGCATAGGCAGGGAAGGTGGTCTGCGGATCTCCACCGGGCAGCACCTGCACTGAACTATTGCCGTTACTCGCCAGCCAGATATTTCCCTTCGCATCCGACACGGTGCCCTGAACACGGTAGAGATTTCCGATGTATCCGTATTGAGGCGAGATCGGCGTTCCGTTCCCCGAGAACAACGAGACACTTCCTCCGGGAGTCGAGCCATCGGTTGTCGGGTTATAGGCATCGCCACCCCAGCCGAAATTGCCAGACCACACACGACCCGATGGGTCGAATCCGATCCCGAAACCCTGTCCGAGGATGCCGCCACCGAAAAGCGGTGAGTTTGGTGTTCCGCCAGTACCGTTCGACGGAGAGCCATCGGGGCGAAGCACGATGATGCAATTCGACGAGTAGGGGGTGCCTTGCACAACGTTGTTCGTGATCCAGGCGTATCCCTTGAGATCAAAGGCGATATTGCCCAGGCCTCCGAACGGGCACACCTCCTTCCCGTTCACCGTTCGACCTGTGGCGTTCAGCTTCACGGCGAGCGTGAAGGCGTCGAGCCTGAGCAGGCTCTGGGCCGCCCGCGGGCCCTGATCGCTACGAAGCGATGGCGCGTAGGGCTGCGTGCGGGAGCCGAGATCGAAGATCGGCGAGACATTGCGCGCGGGGTTGCGCGCGATTGACTGCACCGCATCCCAGGTTGTGCCTGACTTAGATGTGTGCGTGAGCGAGAAGAGCCTGGTGCATTGCTTCGATTCCGAACTATCGCGCGTGCATGAGGCGATGATGTTGCCGAGGGTTCCGAGTTCGCGCCATGCATTGGTCTCGTCGGCATTTGGTGACTGAGAGATCACCGAGGACGGTCGTCCGGTGATGGGTGATACCAGGTTGGCAGCCATGCCGGCAGCTGCATTGATCTGCAGAGCCGACCCGGCGATGTCGAGGCCGCGGGCAAACTGCGCTGTCGCATAAGCGGCCGCAACCGTAGTGAGCTCATTGACTGCTACTGAGCTCTCCCCGAGGGGCGCAAGAAGCGTGACAAGCTCGCGATGACCCTTGCGCGCGACTAGATATGTGGGCTTGGCCTTCGTGGAGATACGGAAAGCACCCCGACTGTCGGTCGACGCGGCCCCCACCGCCGTGACGGACCCGTTCGATGAGGAATACGCGGTCACTCGCGCTCCTGCTAGTGCGATTCCTCCCGACACCGGGCCCGACGTGACGTGCCCGCTCACGGTGAGTGCCGTGGCCTTGCTTCGCGGAGCAGCCGAGGCGATGGGCATCGCGGCAGCACCAGCGATCATGACTGCGGCGGCGGCGATCGAGACAGTGGGAACGATCTTCATGAGGGGTGCTCCATGACTGGGAGAGTATATGCACCGGAGTTTCGAGCACCCAGGGCGCCCCAATATCCACCCCGTGGCCGCGACTTGCCTTCGCGGGTCACGATTGTGAAATAGCGGGCTTCAGAGATCAAGTGAGAGCGAGCCGAGTCGTAATGCTCGAAGGCCTGCAGTGACGGGTACCAGGGCGAATTCTCGGCATGGGCAGAGGGTGCTCCGATTGCGAGCATGGCCAGCAAGAGGACCATTACGCCGACCGAACGAAACGGCAACATGCCACGACTCATTGGCGTCGGGAAACGGGAACCAGCAGGGGTTAATCGATGAATACCTCGCGACTGTCAGCGCGGGAAGAAGGCCGCTTCAGTCTCGATGTGACGCACCACGCCCTAAGGAGGACAGCCGGTATCGCATGGAGCCGCCTCGGGGAACCGTCGCTGAGCTCCTCCCAAATCCCGAGCTCACCGCGATGCTCCGCATCGCATGGAGCCGCCTCGGGGATTTGAACCCCGGACCTACGCATTACGAGAAATTGGCTTGAGTAACTCGCCCACCCGGCCTCGCTGGATTCACGCTCAGGGATCTGAGTTCGCATTGGCTCGCGCGGGGTCATGAGGGACACGTCGGGGACGAGACGAGTAGGTGAACTCACCGCAGAAAGGTGCCCTTCAAAGAGGGTGGGTTGAAAAGAACCACCTGGGCAAAGGCACCAGTGCCGGTAGACGTAATCGCCGATTTCAGGCAGGTCACGATCTGTCTACTTAACTTCGACTCTGGGACGACCCAAGTGATTGATGTGAGCATCGCAGCCGAGTGTCGATAAGCCTGCATCTTTCTGACGTAGTGCTCCGTGGCCTTCTTTGATCTCTCATATTCGAAGACATCCACACGCGGAATGCCACCGCCTTGGCGGAGGACGACTAGGTCGGGAATCACTGCCTTGCCGGTCAAGCTTTCGAGCGCAAACACTGCCGGATCCCAATCTGACGGCGCCATTGACGGAGTCACGATTGGCCTGACGCGGTTTCCGCCGATCAGCGGGCATCCCAGGAGACTGCGGCGAATGTCGGAATCTGT
>JBEGLG010000091.1:0-5471 GCA_041183645.1 Actinomycetota bacterium
ACCGTCTCGACAAGGGCACCTACGGCGCCTGCGAGAACTGCGGCAAGCCGGTCGGCAAGCTGCGCCTGCAGGCGTTCCCGCGTGCCACGCTCTGCATGGCGTGCAAGCAGGCGGAAGAGCGCTACTAAGCGAGTCAGTCCGACTGGTCAGCAAGCCGGGCTTCTGCTTCGGCGAACGACGACCGAAGTGCTCTGTCCCACCGTGGCAAGTCCCTTGTGAGCGTTGCCCACGTCACGTCTCGATCCACCTGGTCGTACTGATGGATCAACCAGTTGCGCTGGTCGATTGCCTGCGTCCAACTGATGCCGTCTGGTGCGCTGACTCCGAGCCTCGACAGTCGATTCGCCGCTTCGCCTATCTTCATCAGCAACGAGTCACCGGCCTCGGGCAGCAAGTGGGAGTCGAAGTACACGACCTCACCGGCAGAGACCAGCTCATTCGCGCGAGCTATCCAGTCACGAAGGTGGAGATACTCCTTCGCGACTCGTCGCGACATCACAGCAGGATGGACTCGCGTCTGATGTCGTCGTCGATTCCCGGTTTGAGCGAGTTGTAAGTCACGAGGTCCACGGGTCGCTCGAGGATTCGGGCGAAGGTCTCCCTGAGATCCATGAGGTCGTTGATGGTCGTCCCCTTCGGCGCATCAATGAGGAGGTCGACATCGGAATTGTGCCGACCTTTGCGGCGGGCGATGGAGCCGAAGACGGCCAGCTTCGCGAAACCGCGAGCCTGGGCGATTGCGCGCAGGATGGGAGCAGCAGCCTCGATGAGCATCTCAGGGGAGACGCTCGCCGGGTCGATTGCGGAGTCCAGCTGCTTGCTCACCGCGGGCTGGCTCACGCCCAGAGCGTCGGCGATCTCTCGCTGAGTCGAGCCGGTGGCCTGCATGGCGCGAAGTGAAAGGCCTCGCTGGAGGCGCGCGACTGTTTCGGCCTGGCGTGCATCGCGGTATTGCTGCTCGAGCAACATAACCATAGGTTATCAGCCTTTCGTGATGGGGGGATGCGTGCTTGGCAACTGTGCTCCGCCCTGGGGTCGCTCCGCTGCGGGCGTGATCGGGCCTGTGCATAACTCGCGTAGGGTGGGTGGGTGACTGACGCCCCCGAGATCGCTGAGCCAACCGAGGCTCCTGCCTCGGCAGCCTTCACCTCACGGCATCGTCAGGCCCTGATCGTCCTGGCCTGCGTCGCGGTCGCCGCCATCATCCTCGATCACCTGGCCAAGCAGTGGGCGATCGACACCCTGCTGACCCGCCTGCAGAACGGCGAGGGGCCGATCCAGGTGATCGGCTCGTGGGTGCAGCTCACCTACACCGAGAACACCGGTGCGGCCTTCAGCATGGGCACGGGCAATACGTGGATCTTCACCGTGATCGCGATCGTCGTGGCCATCGTGATCCTGCGCACGGCCCGCAAGCTCGGCAGCATCGGCTGGGCCATCGCGCTCGGCGGCCTGCTCGGCGGCCTCTGCGGAAACCTGGTCGATCGACTCACGCGTGAGCCGGGATTCGGTCGCGGCTTCGTCGTCGACTTCATCCAGTTCCCGAATTTCCCGGTGTTCAACGTCGCCGACTCGTTCATCACCTGCTCGGCAGTTCTGATGGTGCTGCTGACCCTGTTCGGCGTCGACTACCGCGGCACCAGCAAGCGGTCCTCATCTGCTGCCAGTGTCGATTCATCGTCGTCATCGTCATCGTCGTCATCATCGTCATCGTCCGCGACCACCGCGCCTGACGGCGCCGAGTAATGGCCGCCCGTTTCCTCACCGTTCCCGACGGCCTGGCCGGCGAGCGCATCGACATCGCCCTGACCCGCATGCTCGGGCTCTCGCGCTCGCGTGCGGTCGACATCATCGCGCTGGGCGCGGTCACGGTCGACGGCTCGGCGGCGATGAAGAGCGACCGCCTGCTGGCCGGCTCCGTCATCGAGATCGATACCGAGGTGGGCCTCGAGCCAGTGGCGATGCAGATCGATACCAAGCCGGTGCCCGGCCTTCGCGTGCTCTATGACGACGACGACCTGATCGTGGTCGACAAGCCCGTGGGCGTGGCCGCGCACCCGAGCCCGGGCTGGACAGGCCCGACCGTGGTCGGCGGTCTCATCGGCGCGGGCTATGCGGTCGCGACCTCCGGAGCGGCAGAGCGCCAGGGAATCGTCCATCGTCTCGATGTCGGCACGACCGGCCTGATGGTGGTGGCAAAGAGCGAGAGCGCCTACACCTCGCTCAAGCACCAGTTCAAGGAGCGCACGGTCGAGAAGGTGTATCACGCGATCGCGCAGGGGCTGCTGGATCCGCTGAAGGGCACGATCGAGGCGCCGATCGGCCGGCACCCGCAGGCCGACTACAAGTTCGCGGTGGTCGAGGGTGGCAAGCACTCGGTGACCCACTACGAGACCCTCGAGGCGTTCAGCCACGGATGCCTGGTCGAGGTGCACCTGGAGACCGGGCGCACCCATCAGATTCGCGTGCACATGGCCGCCATGCGTCACCCACTCGCCGGCGACATCACCTATGGCGCCGACCCGGTCCTGTCGAAAAAGGTGGGACTGACGAGACAGTGGTTACACGCGATGCGCCTGGGATTCCACCATCCGGCCACGGGGGAGTATGTCGAGTTCACCAGCCCGTATCCGGCCGATCTCGAGGCCGCACTCGAGCAGTTCCGACAGGGAGCATGATCGCCGATCGGCTTCCTCGGGCCTTCCGCTCAGGGCTTGATCGCGCCTTCACGGCTGTGTCAGTCCGGCGTCCTAAGGTTGACTGGTGAGCGGCGCAGGAGCAACAGGTGGCAACTTCGCCCACCTGCACGTGCACACCGAGTACTCCATGCTCGACGGCGCCGCGCGCCTGAATGACCTCTTCGGCAAGGCCGTCGATCTCGGCATGCCGGCCCTCGCGATGACCGATCACGGCAACCTCTACGGCGCCTACGACTTCTACAAGACCGCGAAGAAGTTCGGCATCAATCCGATCATCGGCCTCGAGGGCTACTACGCGCCGCAGGGTCGTTTCGAGCGCCGGCCGTTCGACTTCGGCGGCGGCTTCGACGAAGGCACGCCGGAAGATCCGGGCGCGGGCCGTGGCAAGCAGAGCTACACGCACATGACCCTGTGGGCCGAGAACACCGCGGGCATGCACAACCTCTTCCGCCTGTCATCGCTCGCCAGCCTCGAGGGGTACTACCACAAGCCGCGCTTCGACCGAGAGCTGCTCGAGCGCTACGGGAAGGGCCTCATCGGCACCACGGGTTGCCCGAGCGGCGAGGTCAACCGCTGGCTGCAGGCGGGCAACTACGACAAGGCGCTGGCTGCCGCCGCCGACTTCCGCGACATCCTCGGCGCGGGCAACTACTTCTGCGAGCTGATGGATCATGGCCTCGAGATCGAGACTCGCTTCCGTCATGACCTCCTGAAGATCGCGCGTGCACTCGACCTGCCGCTCATCGCGACCAACGACCTCCACTACGTGCACGCCTCCGATGCCGATACGCACGATGTGCTGCTGTGCATCGGCACGCGCACCACGATGGATGACCCCAAGCGCTTCCGCTTCGACGCGCGCGACTTCTACCTCAAGTCATCCGACGAGATGCGCAAGGTCTGGAGCGAGCTGCCCGAGGCCTGCGACAACACGCTGCTCATTGCCGAGCGCTGCCACGTCGAGTTCAACGAGGGCGCGAACCTCATGCCGGCATTCCCCGTGCCCGAGGGCGAGAGCGAGGAGTCCTGGCTGGTCAAGGAGGTCGAGCTCGGCCTGCACAAGCGCTTCGGTGCCGTGATCCCCGAGAACGTGCGCGCACAGGCCGAGTACGAAGTCGGTGTCATCTGCCAGATGGGCTTCCCCGGCTACTTCCTCGTCACCGCCGACCTCGTGCAGTACGCGAAAGACAACGGCATTCGCGTCGGCCCCGGCCGTGGTTCTGCCGCCGGCGCGATGATCGCCTACGCCCTCGGCATCACTGAGCTCGATCCGATCAAGCACGGCCTGCTCTTCGAGCGATTCCTGAACCCCGAGCGCGTTTCCATGCCCGATATCGACATGGACTTCGACGAGCGTCGTCGCTCCGACATGATCCGTTACGCCACGCAGAAGTACGGCGAGGAGCGGGTCGCGCAGATCATCACGTACGGCTCCATCAAGGCCAAGGCCGCGATCAAGGACTCCGCGCGCGTGCTCGGCTACCCCTACGCCCTGGGCGATCGCATCACGAAGGCGATGCCGCCGGCCGTGATGGGCAAGGACATCACGCTCGCCGGTGCCTTCGACCCGAAGGACTCCCGCTACGGAGAGGCAGCCGAGTTCCGGGCGCTCTACGAGGCCGATGCTGATGCGCGTCGCGTTGTCGACACGGCCAAGGGTCTCGAAGGCCTCAAGCGCCAGCCCGGCGTGCACGCCGCCGGCGTCATTCTCTGTCGCGAGCCGCTGCTCGATGTCGTGCCGATCTGGCGCCGTGAGCAAGACGGCGCAGTCATCACGCAGTTCGACATGGGCGCCTGCGAGAGCCTCGGGCTGCTCAAGATGGACTTCCTGGGCCTGCGCAACCTCACCGTGCTCGACGACTGCCTGCGCTACATCGAGAGCAACCGCGGCGAGCGGATCGTGCTCGAGGAGCTCACCCTCGATGACCCGATCACCTACGAGCTGCTCTCGCGTGGCGACACCCTCGGTGTCTTCCAGCTCGACGGCGGCCCCATGCGCGCGCTGCTGCGCTCGATGCAGCCCGATAACTTCGAGGATATTTCCGCGGTTCTCGCGCTGTATCGCCCCGGCCCCATGGGCGCGAATGCGCACAACGACTACGCCGACCGCAAGAACGGCCGTAAGCCCGTGGTGCCGATTCACCCCGAGCTTGCCGAGCCGCTGGCCGACATCCTGGGCGATACCTACGGCCTGATCGTCTATCAGGAGCAGGTCATGGCCATCGCGCAGAAGCTCGCGGGCTACTCGCTCGGCGCCGCCGACCTGCTGCGTCGCGCGATGGGCAAGAAGAAGAAGGAGATCCTCGAGAAGGAGTTCGTGCCGTTCCGCGACGGCATGCAGGCCAATGGCTACTCGCTCGACGCGATCAACAAGCTCTGGGAAATCCTCGTTCCCTTCTCCGATTACGCCTTCAACAAGGCACACACCGCCGGCTACGGGCTGGTGTCGTACTGGACGGCCTACCTCAAGGCGAACTACCCGGCCGAGTACATGGCCGGCCTGCTCACCTCGGTCAAGGACGACAAGGACAAGTCGGCGATCTACCTGAACGAATGCCGCCGCATGGGCATCAAGGTGCTGCCGCCCGATGTCAACGACTCCGACTTCGACTTCACCCCGCGCGGCACCGATATTCGCTTCGGTCTCTCGGCAATCCGCAATGTCGGAGCCAACGTGGTCGATTCGATCATCGCGACTCGCAAGCGCGTGGGCCGCTTCAACGACTTCAACGACTTCATCGCGAAGGTCGAGGGCTCGGTCTGCAATAAGCG
>JBEGLG010000092.1:0-4839 GCA_041183645.1 Actinomycetota bacterium
CGTCGAACTTCTGCTTGAACTCGGGCGACTCCTGCGGCAGGCGCGAGAGCTCCCACACGCGCTCGGGCAGGCCGGCCGAGGCCACCTCGCCGACCGCGGCGAAGATGCGAATGGCGAGCTCGGGCTTGCCGACTGCCTCGGCGATGCCGGAGACGATGGCCGGGCCCACGGTCGCGCCGATGACGACCTGCGCGTAGACATCCCACGTGCGGTTCTGGCGCTTGGCCATGACGCGGCCGTACTCGACGAGCTCGGCGTCGCTGATCGACGAGAGATCCGGGCGTGAGGCCACCCACCCCTCGACCTGTGCGAGGAACTCATCAAGCATCGGCTGCTGGCTGCCGCCCAGGATTCCACCGAAGGTCTCGCCCAGCGCGGCCGAGCACTCCTCGTCGTTATCTCGGGGATCCTCGACATACGGCGGCACCACGGGGTTCTGGCCGAAGAAGGTGACGTCGATGGCATCGGCGGTCAGGCCGGGCATGCGGTGACCGAACACGCGGCCCACCGACACCTGGTTGTAGAAGTAGCCGCCCCAGGAGCCGTAGGTCTCGGGCTGCGACCAGAGGAACTCGTTCTCCTTGAAGGTGCCCATGTGGATCCAGCCCCACGCGGTGCCCGGCACGACGCCCTGCTCCCACGCGAGAGTCCAGTTCAGCGGGCTGAACGGATCGGGTCCGACCTCATCGGCATTGCCGCGCGTGTAAATGGGAAAGCGCTCAGTCGGCTCGGTATCAGCAATCCAGCGGTCCACGGGTACTCCTTGTGCGAGGTGGGTCAGTGCAGCGGGTGAAGACTAATGCGGTCAGGCAACTACTGGGGGCGTCCGGCGATAACTTCGCGGTCGCCGACTGTCCACATGCGATCGAGGCGTCGGTAGGTAAGGCGCCAGCCCTCGGGAGTGCGACGTGCGCGGTCGCAGTACTCTGCGCCCAGCATGTAGTAATCGACTCCGGGGGCGTCCTTGCGAATGTGCTGCGAGAACAGATAGGTGCGCACCTCGGCGGTATCGCCGTCGATCTCGATCAGGCTCTTGGCCACCAGATGCTGGGTGGCATCGAGGCCCGTGAGGGTGCCCTCGATCATTGCGCGGATGGCCGCCGGGCCCACGGGCTTGCCGAGACCGCCTGCATCGAATTCGGCATCCTCGGTGAAGATCCCCTCGAGTTCCTCGAAATTGCGGTAGTCGATCGCGCGCGAGTAGCGCACGAGGAGCTCCTCGATCTCGATGCGATCGGAGATGGTCTGCAGGTCGAGTGCCATGGGGCTCCTTCGAGGCGGGGTGGGTTGCTCATCGACCCTAGGAACCCCGGGGACTTTATGCAAGGTATCTATAGAAATTACCCCGAATTCATGAGAGCCTACGGACGGCCCGATTCGGGGCATTTCGAGAGGGAAATCATGGCTGCGGAGCAGGCGAAGAACTGGGAGAACGTCAAGAGCTACTCCCTAGATTCTGGAACTGAACTTGAGTTACTCGACGCTCAGACCGAGTGCACGATGATCTGGGCCGGCAAGGATGGCTGGCCGATGGGCGTCGTCGTGAACTTCATCTATCGCGAGGAGCGCTTCTGGCTCACGGTCAGCGAGGAGCGTCCGCGCGTGAAGTCGATTCGCCAGGATCCCCGCATGAGTATCGCGATCTCCTCGAAGGGCTCGCGCGTCACCGAGCGCCAGTCGATCACCTACAAGTGCGAGGCGATCATCCATGACGATCGCGAGACCCTCGATCGCATCCTGCCCCAGTTCGCCGCAGCGATGCGCCCCGGTGAGCCCGAGAAGGCCGAGGCTTTCCTGAAGATGATCGACTCCCCCGGTCGCCTTGTGCTCGAGCTCGTTCCGGTCACCCGCATCGGCTTCGACAGCGCGAAGATGTGGGCGAAGGCCGAGGGTGCACGCCCCTCCGACTCGCCCTCCGGCTCCGACCACTGATCTCCCCCACCATCCGTCGCATCACTCACGAGTAAGGCAGCACGTGTCGAATCGCTTCGAGAACAAGGTCCTCTTCGTCACCGGCGGTGCCAGCGGCATCGGTCGCGCCACCGCCGAGCGCGTCGTTGCCGAGGGCGGCAAGGCCGCGCTGGTCGACCTCGACCAGGCGAAGGCCGAGGCAGTCGCCGCCGAGATTGGCCATGGCTGCATCGGCCTGGGCGCCAACGTGGCCGATGAGGCGCAGGTCAAGGCTGCCGTCGACGCAACCGTCGCGGCCTTCGGTGGCATCGACCTCGCCCTCGCCGCCGGCGGTCACGCCGAGTTCGGGCCGATTGCCGAGTGGGATACCGCGCGCTTCATGAAGATGCTCGAAGTGCATGTCGGCGGCACGTTCTACGTGTGCAAGTACGTCACCCCGATCATGAAGGCCCGCGGCAACGGCTCGATCGTCACGATCGCGTCCACGGCAGCGTTCATGGCCAATAACAACAACGTTCCCTACGGCGCCGCGAAGGCGGGTATCACCGGCATCACGCGTCAGCTCAGCCTCGAGGCACTTCCCGAGGTGCGCATCAACTGCATCGCCCCCGGTCGCACCATCACCGGCATGACCAGCCCGCTCATGATCCAGCGCGGCGGCGATATGCAGAAGGGCGAGGAGATCTTCGGCGCTGCCATTCCGATGAAGCGCATGGGCACTCCCGCTGAGCTCGCTGCCGCCATCTGCTTTTTCCTCAGCAGCGACTCGTCCTTCGTCACCGGGCAGACCCTCATCGTCGATGGTGGCGAGACAATCTCCTAGTTCTTTCATGACAGGGGCCCGAATGCTTCAGCATTCGGGCCCCTGTCATGTGGGCTAGTCCTCGAGCAGGTGCTCGCGAATGGAGTCGATTTCCTGCTGCGTGAGTCCGCGCTGCAATGCCCAGCCCTCGGCATTGCCGTATTTCTCGGTCATGCGCTCGAGGAAGGCCAGCATCGTCTCGGGGTCAGAGGAAAAGATCCAGTCGGGCGCATAGGCCAGCCCGTTCTCCCTGTAGACCGGCGCCGTGCGAATGCGCTCGATGATCGGCTTCATGTTCTCGGTCGTCAGGTGGTAGTCGGCAGCGATGGTCTCGTGCTCGACACCGAGGATGTCGAGAAGCATCGCGGTGACTATTCCGGTGCGATCCTTGCCGGCCGTGCAGTGGTAGACGATCGGATGCTGATCGCTCGAGGCGATGAGGCGAAGTGCGTTCAGCACGGAATCCCCATTGATCTCGATCTGGCCCATGTAGTCATCGATCAGGTTGTCGAAGGCACCGGCATCGATCTGCTCCTGATTCACGCCGGAGAGCGGCAGCATCGGAAAGTTCACGACCGTAACCGAGTCATCCTTGAGCGTGTAGCCGTCGTGCTCGACCTCGACCTCGATGCGCAGATCGATCATCGTGCGCGGGCCCACAACGGCCATCAGATCGATATGACCTTGGTCGGTCATTCCCTTGGGGTTATCACTGCGGATCACGACGCCGGGCTTGATCCGCTTGCCGTCACGGGTCGTGAGCCCTCCGAGATCGCGCACGTTCGCCATGCCGTCGATGCTGAGCTCACGTGCGCGTGCCATGGTCACTCCCCTGCCGCGCGATGCGCGGATGCGAGCAGGTCGACAGCGAGTGCTGTCGGATCCTGCGGATTTCCGAGGCCCGCGAGCGGTGTCTCGACACTGAGAATCGTGCTCGCCGGCGCGCACTCGATGAACTCGCGCACGGGCAGATCGCCCTGGTCGGGCATCAGGCGCGCATTGACCGCCTCGGTGCGAGCCGTGACGGCATCGGGAGCAGCGCCGGGGCCACTCGCCCCGCAGATCTGCACATAAGGAAAGAGGCGTGCCGGGTAATCGAGCATGTCGTCGGGGGTGCCGCCTGATCGGGTCAGGTGCAGCACGTCGGGCAGCACGACCACATTCGGAGCGCCGCAGGCCTCGACGGCTTCGCATGCCGCGGCGAGGTTGGGTGCCGACGAGAAGAGCATGAACTCCACCGAGAGACCGACGCCATACTCGGCTGCCTGCTCGGCCAGCAGGGCCAGGGATTCGACACGTCGAGCCGGATCGGGATCCTCGAGGGTCGTGATGACGTAACGGGCGCCGAGATACTCGGCCGCCTCGAACAGCGGCAGCGGATCCGAGGTGGGGCCGGTGTCCTTCAGGCGCAGCACCTCCAGATCGAGGATTCCCACGCCTGAGTCATCGATGGCCGCCTTGAGCTCGCGGATGGCCACGCCATTGCCGATGATCCCGTGGTCGATTCCGGATGCGGTGGGGGTGAGGCGAAAGCCCGTGTAGTCGAAGCCGGCTGATGCTGCCGCCCGCACGACCTCGATGGGCGCGGTCTCGATCATCGACAGGTGCGCGAGTGAGTACTGGTGCATTACTTGCCCTTCAGCTTCTCGATCACCGGCGCGAATGCGTCGATGTTGGCATCGCCCACGGTGATGTAGGAGAAGCCATAGCGCTCGCGGCGGCGAATGAGTGCCTCGCAGATCTCGTCGACGCTGCCGACACCGGCGTGCGGGAAGTCGACGATCTCCTCGCGACTGAGCCCCGTTCGCGCAATGAGTGCATCTGCCGTGATCTCAGAGCGCCCCTCGACTGAGACGAAGTAGAGCGCGGTCTCGAGCTCGACGTCATCGAAGCGCTCGCCGGCACCATCGCGCACCCACTGGATCTTCTTGTCGGTCTCGTCGGCGGTCGAGCTTGCGATCGAATTGCTACCGACGACTCCGGCACTGTTGTTGAAGTTGATCGAGACGATGTCGGCGTGCTCACCGGCCAGGCCGAGCACCTTCGGCGCACCACCGCCGATCAGGAGCGGCGGATGCGGACGCTGGATCACCGGCGGCACAGCCGTGTAGCCGTAGGACGTGACG
>JBEGLG010000093.1:0-2520 GCA_041183645.1 Actinomycetota bacterium
AGCCGCTCGAATGCACGGAAGGTGTCAGGGCCGCAGATGCCGTCGGGATTCACCCCGCAACCACGCTGGAATTCGCGCACTGCCGCATCGGTATTGCGGCCGAACATGCCGTCAGCCCGACCGGAGTCGAATCCAAGTTGATTCAGCCTGCGCTGCAGTTCCGCGACATCGTCTCCGCGCATCATCGTGCCGGGAACGAACTGGAGCACGCGATCGCCGAGCTGCCACCGTGCCTCGTCGAGGCGGCGGAAGGTGTCAGGGCCGACAATGCCGTCGGCCGTCAGGCCACGCTCCTGCTGGAAAGTGCGAACTGCCACATCGCAGTCGTCATCGAACACATCGCTGTGCTCGGTATCGCTGAGGAGTCCCAGGTGCGCAAGCCGTGCGCGCACCTCCGCGACGGCCGCCCCGGTAGAACCCAGGCGGAGCAGCACTACAGGTACGGAGCGAGATCCGCGAGCAGTGCGGCCTTCGGCTTGGCGCCGATGATCGACTTCACGATCTGGCCGCCCTGGAAGATGTGCAGGGTCGGGATGCTCGTGATGCCGTAGGAGGCCGGGGTTGCCGGGTTCTCGTCGACATTCATCTTCGCGATGGTGATGCCATCGTTCTCGGCAGCGATCTCGTCGAGGATCGGGGCGACCATCTTGCACGGACCGCACCACTCGGCCCAGAAGTCGACGACGACCGGCTTCGTGCTCATCAGGACATCGTCGGCGAAGCTCGCGTCGGTGACCTTCTTGGTTGCTCCCATGTCTTTCTCCTTCTGTGTGGTCTTGAGGGTACGGGTAATTCGTGGGTGGCGTTACTCGGACGCGGCGAGGAATCGCTCAGCATCGAGGGCCGCCGCGCAGCCGGAGCCCGCGGCGGTGATGGCCTGGCGGTAGGAATGATCGATCAGATCACCGCACGCGAAGACACCCTCGAGGTTGGTCTGCGAGGTGCGGTCCTTGACCAGTACGTAGCCCTCGGCATCGACATCGACTTGGCCCTTGACGAGCTCGGAACGAGGATCGTGACCGATCGCGATGAACAGGCCCGTGGCCGGCAGCTCGCGCTTCTCGCCGGTGACCGTGTCTTCGAGCACGAGGGCCGAGACCTTCTGGTCGCCGAGGACGTCGACGACCTGCGAGTTCCAGGCGAACTTCATCTTCTCGTTCGAGAGTGCGCGCTCCTGCATGATCTTGCTGCCGCGCAGCTCATCGCGGCGGTGCACCAGGGTGACCGACTTCGCGAAGCGAGTGAGGAAGGTGGCCTCCTCGAGTGCGGAGTCGCCACCGCCGACCACCGCAATATCCTGATCGCGGAAGAAGAATCCGTCGCACGTGGCGCACCAGGAGACGCCGCGGCCCGAGAGTCGCTTCTCATTCTCGAGGCCGAGCTCGCGGTAGCCGGATCCCATGGCGAGGATGACCGCACGAGCCTTGTGGGTGTTGCCCGAGCCGTCGGTGACGACCTTGATCGAACCGGTGAGGTCGACACTGACGATGTCATCGGTGATGAGCTCGGCGCCGAAGCGCTCGGCCTGCGCGCGCATGTTCTCCATGAGCGCCGGACCCATGATGCCCTCGGTGAAACCGGGGAAGTTCTCGACCTCAGTGGTGTTCATGAGCGCGCCGCCTGCGGTGACCGACCCCTCGAAGACGAGCGGGGAGAGCTGGGCACGCGCCGCATAGACCGCGGCGGTGTAGCCGGCCGGGCCTGAGCCGATGATGATGACGTTGCGGATGTCGCTCACGGAGTTCCTTCAGTCGCCTTCGGGCACGGATCACCAGTGCGAATCCGTAGTCGGTAGAACGATTCTAGGGCGTCGACTATTCCGGGCGAACCCGACCACAGCCCGCCTGACTGCGGCTCATGCCCAGGATGCGAGCGGGTTACCAGTCGACGGAGACGGCGAGCGGAGTCGCACCGTCAGGGTTCGGGATCGGCGTGCAGGTGGGATCGACGAACCAGACGGCGAGATCTCCCTTCGGCGTTGCGACCAGGGCCGAGGGCGTGATCATCGAGGGCATGTCGTGATCCCAGGTCGAGATCACGATCATGCCCGCCGGCTGACCGGCGAAGCTGCCGCGATCCACGACCAGGGCATGGCCGTCGGGTGCTCCCGAGAGGCTCTGCACGCAGGTGCGCAGACTGCCCATATCGGACATGACGTCAGTTCCGGCCAGCGGCGTGATCGGCTGCTGCGACAGGGCGTCGATGTCAGCCGCCTTCGGGACGCCGAGCCTGTCGCGGAAGAGAGTGGTGATCTGCGAGCCGAGGGAGGCTGCGGTGTAGTCGGTGCCGCTGGCCATCAGACGCGAGGTCGGCATCGGGGCGTCGGACTTCACCATCATCGAGTCGGCCGGGGCACTCTGCTGGTCGGCTGCTCCGGCCACGGGTGCGGGAGCCTGCGAGGTATTCGAGACGAGTAGCCCGCCGACCACGACCACGGCGGCTGCCGCGGCCACGCCTACCACCCAGCGCGCACGGTGAGTGGTGCGCGAGCGCAGGGGAACGACGACTCGCTCAGCCTCG
>JBEGLG010000094.1:0-4629 GCA_041183645.1 Actinomycetota bacterium
TCAGCCGACCTGGGGCTTATCGATGCCTTCACGGCGGGCGAGGACCTGCACACGACTGTCGCCGCCCAGGTCTTCGGCGTGACCCCGGCCGATGTCGACGCCGAGATGCGCCGGCGTATCAAGGCCATGTCCTACGGCCTCGCCTATGGGCTCTCGGCATTCGGTCTCTCGCAGCAGCTGGATATCAGCCCGCCCGAGGCGCAGAGACTGATGGATACCTACTTCGAGCGCTTCGGCGGAGTCCGTGACTACCTCGACACTGTGGTGAGCGAGGCTCGATCAACCGGCTACACCGAGACCATGTTCGGTCGCCGGCGATACCTGCCCGATTTGTCCAGTGACAATCGCCAACGCCGAGAGATGGCCGAGCGCATGGCCCTCAACGCGCCCATCCAGGGAACCGCCGCTGACATCGTCAAGCGCGCCATGCTGGCCCTCACGGACTCCTTGGCGGCCAGCGGGCTCGAGAGCCGGATGCTCCTTCAGGTACATGACGAGCTCGTTCTCGAGGTAGCCCCGGGCGAGGCCGAGGCGCTCGAGGTGCTGGTGCGCGTGGCCATGGGGGGAGCAGCCGACCTCCGGGTGCCGCTCGACGTGTCGGTCGGCGTGGGGCGCTCCTGGGAGGAAGCCGCTCACTAGGGCGGATTTCCCTCGTGGGAGCCCGTCCCGTAGCCTTGGACGGCTCAGCGCCCGCTGTGCGTACCTACTGACATCGGATCCCTACTAGATGACTCTCACCACCGGCACCACCCAGGTTGCCATCAACGACATCGGCTCGGCCGACGACTTCCTCGCCGCCATCGACGCCACCATCAAGTACTTCAACGATGGCGACATCGTCGAAGGCACCATCGTCAAGGTCGATCGTGACGAGGTCCTCCTCGACATCGGCTACAAGACCGAAGGTGTCATTCCGTCCCGCGAGCTCTCCATCAAGCACGATGTTGACCCCAGCCAGGTGGTCTCCGTGGGAGATATCGTCGAGGCCCTCGTCCTCACCAAGGAGGACAAGGAAGGCCGTCTCATCCTCTCCAAGAAGCGTGCTCAGTACGAGCGTGCGTGGGGCACCATCGAGAAGATCAAGGACGAAGACGGAGTCGTCGAGGGTGCAGTCATCGAGGTCGTCAAGGGCGGCCTAATCATCGACATCGGCCTGCGCGGCTTCCTGCCGGCATCGCTCGTCGAGATGCGCCGCGTGCGCGACCTGCAGCCGTATGTCGGCAAGGTTCTCGAGGCCAAGATCATCGAGCTCGACAAGAACCGCAACAACGTCGTTCTGTCGCGTCGTGCCTGGCTCGAGCAGACCCAGAGCGAGGTTCGCCAGACCTTCCTCACCCAGCTGCAGAAGGGCCAGATCCGCTCCGGCGTCGTCTCGTCCATCGTCAACTTCGGTGCCTTCGTCGATCTCGGTGGCGTTGACGGTCTCGTCCACGTGTCCGAGCTGTCCTGGAAGCACATTGACCATCCCTCCGAGGTTGTCGAGGTTGGCCAGGAGGTCACTGTCGAGGTTCTCGACGTCGACATGGACCGCGAGCGCGTCTCGCTGTCGCTGAAGGCCACTCAGGAAGATCCGTGGCAGCACTTCGCACGCACGCATGGCATGGGCCAGGTCGTGCCGGGCAAGGTCACCAAGCTCGTTCCCTTCGGTGCATTCGTGCGCGTCGACGAGGGCATCGAGGGCCTGGTGCACATCTCCGAGCTGGCCGAGCGCCACATCGAGCTGCCCGAGCAGATCGTTCAGGTCAACGACGACATCTTCGTCAAGGTCATCGACATTGACCTCGAGCGTCGCCGTATCTCTCTCTCGCTCAAGCAGGCCAATGACTCCGGCGACGCTGTCGCGGTCGAGGAGTTCGATCCTTACCTGTACGGCATGGCACCCGCGTTCGACGAGGCCGGAAAGTACATCGGCCCCGACGGTTTCGATCCCGAGACCGGCGAGTGGAAGGCCGGCTTCGAGGATCAGCGCACCGCGTGGGAGCGCGAGTACGCCGAGGCTCACGCTCGCTGGGAGGCTCACCGCAAGCAGATCGACGAGGCTCGCGTCGCCGATCAGGCTGCAGCGCTCGAGACCGGCGAGAACGTCTCGTCGTACTCCAGCGAGTCGACCGACAACTCCGGCTCCCTTGCTTCCGATGAGGCCCTCCAGGCCCTGCGCGACAAGCTGGCCGGCGAGTAGTCACTGTGTCATCCACTGCGGGGCGCCCTTCGGGGCGCCCCGCAGTGCGTTGTGCCACAGTTGGACCGTGACACGAATCGGCCTCACCGGCGGGATCGGCAGCGGAAAGTCGACCGTTGCCGCGATGTTTGCCGACAAGGGTGCCGTCATCATCGACGCCGACCAGATCTCACGCGATCTCGTGAAGCCTGGGATGCCGGCTCTCGCGGAACTTGTCACCGAATTCGGCGACGGGATTCTGCGCTCGGATGGATCGCTTGATCGCGGGGAGCTCGCGCGTCTTGCCTTCGCCGATAAGGAGCGCACCCAGAGGCTCAACGCCATCATGCATCCGCGGATCAGTGCCGAGTCCGGGGCAAGGATCGCGGCAGCTCCTGTGGGTGCGGTGGTCATCTACGACATGCCGCTCCTGGTCGAGACTCAGCAGGCCTCGACGGTCGATCAGGTGATCGTGGTCGACGTCCCGGTCGAGACTCAGCGAAGTCGAGCCATCGCCCGAGGTCTCGATCCGGAGGATGTCGATCGGCGCATCCAGGCTCAGGCCACGCGGGAGCAGAGACTGTCCGTGGCCACTTCCGTGATCGATAACTCGGCTGATCTCGACGCGACGCGAGCGCAGGTCGACCTCATCTGGGAGTCACTCCAGGCCGAGTGACGGCGCTACCTTCAGCCGCTGGACCTTCCCCGACGCCGTGCGCGGGAGTTCGGTGAGGGTAAAGATCTCCTTCGGACGCTTGTATCCGGCAAGGCTGGAGCGCAGGGCCGTCGACAGTGCGTCGACATCGACCTCGCCGACCACCGCAGCGCACACGCGCTGCCCCCAGCGAGGGTCGGACACTCCGAAGACCGCGACATCCCTGACACCCTCGAAGGCAAGGATCTCTGCCTCGATCTCGGCCGGGTAGACATTCATCCCGCCGCTGATGATCAGGTCATCGCGTCGCCCGTCGATGTACAGGTACCCCTCGGAATCCAGCCGACCGAGGTCACCGACCGTGAACCAGCGTTGCCCCTCGAGCTCCTGCCAGGCGGCTGCGGTCTTGTCGGGCTCACCCCAGTACTCGAAGTACCCGTAGTCGGGGGCCGCGCACCAGATGACTCCGTCGATGACCCGGATCTCGCGATCGGAGCGTGCCTGACCCACGGATCCCGGGCGCGACGACCACTGCGTACCGGGCATCGTGGTGAATTGGCCTTCGGTCGAGCCGTAGAACTCCCAGACGCATTCTGCGCCGGCCCAGTTGTGCATGGCCTGCTTCACGACGGCAGGACAGGCGGCACCTGCATGGACGAGCATGCGGTACGGGCTTGGGGGCAGCCGGTCGCCCAGTTCCAGCAATCTCTGCATGTGACTGGGCACCACGAAGGCGATCGACGGGCGGAACTCGATCAAGGCAGCAGCGTGTGCCTCCGCATCGAAGTGGCCGGGAAGTACGACATCGCCTCCGGCCAGCAAGGTGTAGAGCGCGAATCGCAGCGGGCCGGAGTGTGACAGCGGGCCATGCACCAGCGAGACATCGTTTGAGGAGCAGCCCCACATGGTGAGCTCAGTTCCCCAGAGTCCTTCGGCCTGTTCAGCGCTCAGCACCCCCGACCACACGCCCTTGGGCTTGCCGGTCGTGCCCGATGAGTAGTGCATCGGCCGACCGAGCGGGAATGGGGGGAGACCCGGCAGGCAGACATCGGGTGTTGACAGCTCCTCAAGAGCCGCCGTGCTATCGAAGATGAGCGAAGGTGCTGAATCCGTGAGGATGTACCCGCGCTCGCGTTCCGAGAGATCGGGATTCACCATCACGGGAATGACGCCGATGGAGAGTGCACCCCACATCGCGGCGATCACGCCGCGCTGCTGCCTTTGTGCCAGCAGTCGGTCGCCTTCATGCGCCGGTGCGATCGCGATCCGGTCACCGGCAACCAGGCCAGCCTGCGCGAGCCTGACACCTGCTGCCGACGCGCGCGCACGGGCGTCGGCAGCGGTCAGTCGAAGCACACCCGACAGCCTACGTCGCGTAACGTGTGGGCATGGCCAGGCCCGTGACAGATCTTCAGCGCACGGTAGCCCCCTTCACTGTCGTGGCTCCCTACGAGCCCTCCGGGGATCAGCCCACGGCCATTGCCGATATCGCCGCCCGGATCCGGGCAGGCGAGAGCGATGTGGTGCTCCTCGGGGCCACGGGAACCGGCAAGAGTGCCACCACGGCGTGGCTCGTGGAGGAACTTCAGCGACCCGCCCTGGTGATGGCACCTAATAAGACCCTGGCGGCGCAGTTGGCCACGGAATTCCGGGAGCTCCTGCCGAACAACGCGGTCGAATACTTCGTCTCGTACTACGACTACTACCAGCCTGAGGCGTACATCCCGCAGAGTGATACCTACATCGAGAAGGACTCCTCGATCAACGAGGAGGTCGAACGCCTTCGGCATTCCGCGACCAACAGCCTGCTCACGCG
>JBEGLG010000095.1:0-4289 GCA_041183645.1 Actinomycetota bacterium
CCTTGGCCGCCAGGCGCTCGCCGAGCTCGATGAGGGCCATGCGGGCCTCGTTCATGATCTTGATGCACGAGCTCTTGCCGCTCTCGCGCCAGCCGGCGAAGCGCCGGGCCGAGCCGATGGCACCGCGGAAGGCGGCCTCGGTGGCGGGATCCATGCCCGCGGTCGCCTCCATCATCGCCTTGTCGGTGGCCGCTGCGTGCGCTGCCTGCTTCCGAGGAGGGCGAGTCTGCGTCGTCGAGCTGGCGCATGCGATCGATGAGACCGAGAGCCAGCGACGGCTTGGACTCCCACGACTCGGTACCGAGATCCCACTCGCTCGGGCCGCGGTAGCCGAACTCGGCGATGAACGCTGCGAAGTCGCTCCAGAAGCCACCACGTGCAGTCGGCAGCTTCTCGACGACCTTGTCGACGCCGCTGTCGAAGAGTGCCGACAGCGCTGCGTCATTCTTCACTGTGCGCGACAGCGACCACAGTGCGTAGGTCGGCGCTGCCGACTCGACATCGCCTGCGTAGCCGAGGATCGTGACCAGCAGATGAGCCTTGTCGCCGAGAATCTGGCCGGCGACGGCCGGGCCGAGTGCGGCATTGGAGGAGCCAATCTGCTCCGAGCGCCAGGCCAGGCGCTCGTACGGCATGACCGAACGAGCGCGCGCGACCAGTGCACGGTTGCTCATGCCGCGCAGGTTCGGGCGGTTACGGCGAAGGTCATCAGCGATTGCTTCATCCTCATCGGCGCCCTCGAACTTCGAGGTGGTCAGTGCCCAGCCGGCGCGCGCTGGCGCGAGGGCCGTGAGCGCCGGGTTCTCGTCGGCCGGCGAGGGTGCGTGAGCCGGGGCACCGGGCGAATTGAAGAAGATCGCGTCGATGGTCTCCCAGCCCATGCCCTTGCGGATACCGAGCACGCGCACCGAGCTCTGGTTCACGTACAGGTAGCCGTAGAAGAAACCGGCGACGGCGGATTCGTCCATGAGCTCATCGGAGGTAAAGCAGATGTCCTCGACGTAGCCCGAGGCCCAGCCCGGCAGCACGTTGGGGATCCAGCACATCGACGCACCCAGCGGGGTGATCGGGTCGGACATCACGTCTGCGGCATTGAGCCGGGTGAATACGGGGAAACGAGCGCTCGGCTCGGTATCGGTCAGCCATGCCTTGGTCATGCCGGAATCCATTTCTCGCGGGGAGCTCTCACAGGTACGGCCCCGGTGGGGGCCACGTCATTGTGCCAGGCCGTTACCTGGAAGTCCTCGCAAAATCCTCACGAACTCGTCACAGTCGTGAGGGATCCCCTTATCGAGGGCCGTGAACAGGCTCCCCTGCCATGAGGCGGCGCACCGACTCGTGGGCATGCTGGACGGCAATCTCGTTTCGGCCGATGACCATGTGCTTATCGGCCAGGGAGGGCAATCCGTCCTGCACCAACTGCTGGGCCGTGTAGTCCTCATCGCGGAAGGCGGCGAAGAACCAGTCGGCAGTCTTCTCCGCCTCCTCAAGCTCGGCGGCAGTCTCGGGTGCGTGCCGCATGAGAGTGGTCTGCCAGGTCATGGACTCTCCCCAGGAGTCGCCGGGCAGGATGATCGAGACAACGGTGCGCTCGCGCATGCCGCCGGCAATCGACATGCCGGGGAACAGCCAGTAGATCAGGCCCAACGCCGCTGCCGGCTCCCACTGCTCGCGCGGCGTCGCAGCCATCGCGTCCATCGACTTGAGCGCGAAGACATTGCGGCAGTGCGGACCGAAGGCATCGAAGGTGGCGCGGTTCGAATGGTTGGTCAGCGCCACCGTGTTCGGGTGAAGTGACGCGAAGTGATAGCTCTCGAGATAACCGTCGAGAGTCACCTTCCAGTTCGGGCCGGCGAGCTCCTTGGTCGTGAAATGCACGCACTTATCGAGCTCGAGGCGCTCGAGATACGGCAGCGCATCACCGAGCCACGCATCCACGTCGATCTCGCGACCAGCAGTAAGGCAGACGAAGATGATTCCCGCGCGCTCCTCGCATGCGAGGCGTACCAGGCTGTAGTCGTCGCGATCGACATCGCCGAAGGTGTCCTCACCGGGAACACCCGTGAGCTTTCCGTCGGTGCCGTAAGTCCACGAGTGGTACGTGCAACTGAACCGGCGCGAGTTGCCGCAGCCCTCGGGCACGAGCTTCATCGCGCGGTGGCGGCACACGTTGAGCATCGCGTTCATGCGGCCGTCCTTGCCGCGCACCAGGATGATCTCGCGACCGACCACGCGCATGGCCTTGTAGTCGCCGGGATTCGGCAGGGCGACGGACATCGCCACCGGAACGGGAATCGTGTAGAAGATCTGCTGCAGCTCCTGCTGCCAGAGCTCCTGATCGAGGTAGTACGAGATCGGGATCTCGAGCTGCTCGTCGGCCATATCGGTGGTCGCGTTCGCGAGGTGCACGAAGAGCCGGTCCATGATCGACAGTGCTTCCTCGCGATCGAGTGCACTGTGGGTGCCTGCCGCGTACTGCGGGACGGTGTCAGTCATGGCGCTCCTCGACCTGCGGCTGCCCTCGGGGCAGAAATTCGTCTAGATGACTTTCTAGTCAGTCAGTATGCCCGCGTGCAAGTGGTGATGCTCGTTAATCGACTTGATTCTGCGCACATCACCCTTCACCACGGCCGTGCTCATTGAGCAGTGGTTCGGCAGGAAGAAGAGATCCTCATCGCAGCCGATGACGCTCGCGAAGAAAGCGTTGATGACTCCCCCGTGGCTGATGAACACGACGTGCTTGCCGGCATACTCCTCCAGCACCGCATTGACCGCCCCGAGGCAGCGATCGCGGAACTCCGCCGACGGCTCGCCGAAGAACATGTGATCCCACTTGCGCTCGATGCGGAAGAGATCCTCGCGGCGCTTCCATTCGGCCGGGTCGACGAGAGCCTGTGGATTCGCCCCCGGCTCCATATCGCGGTACGAGTCGATCTCGCGCAACTCGTGAATCACGACCGGCTCCAGGCCATGCTGACTCGCGACCATCGCGGCGGTCTGACGAGCGCGCTTCATGGTGCTGCACACCACGACGTCGACGTCCTCTTCGCCCAGGGCAGCGGCGAGTGCGTAGGCCTGCACTTCACCCAGGCTGCTCAGCGGCGGATCGGCCCAGTCGTCGTGCACGAACTCATCGGCCACGGGATAGGCCTGCTGCGCATGACGGCAGAAGGTCACGCGCGTGACCCCCTCCGCTCCGATGAGGAACGGTTCGCGAACGCTGAACGGCGGCTCGGGTGGTGTCGGCGGAGTCTTGACCGTCACGCGGTCTCGACGACCGTGATGGTTCCCGTGGAGCCGTCGAGATCAACGAGCGTGCCTGTGGGCAGCTTGTAGCCGGCCCCCGCGGCCGAGACCACGCACGGAACACCGAGCTCACGGCTGACGATCACCGCATGACTGCCCGGGGCGCCGATCTCGCAGATCACGGCACTGGCGATCATGAAGAGCGGTACCCAAGATGGATCAGTGGTCGAGCAGACCAGGATCTCGCCGACCTCGAGCTCATCGGCATGCGAGAGATCGCTGATGTAGCGAGTCTTCGCCGTGACAGTGCCCGGCGACCCTGCAACACCCTTCACGACAGCGCCCACGGGCTCGGCTGCTCCGCCGCGATCCTTCTTCTTCGGCCACTCGCTGATCGGGGGGATCGGAGTGCCGTGCATGACCACGTAGGGGGGATCGAGCTCGAAGAGCTCCAGCCACTGGTCGTAGCGCTCGGCGAGCTTCGCCGACCAGCCCGAGGAATCAGCGAGGAAACCGTCGAGCTCGGAGTCGAGCAGCATGAAGATGTGCTTCGGGTCGGCGATAGCCCCGCGCTCGGCCATGCGTCGGCCGAGCTCGCGGAAAGCGAGCTTCGGCTCTCCGTACAGCTTCACCGCGGCGTTCTTGCCGGCCTCGCGATTGCGGTAGGCCGCCTGGCCTGCGGAAATACCGGCCGCGAGCATGCCCGCGGTGGCCTCATCGCCTGCGACGGCGGCGGTGAGTTCAGCCTCGGCCGCAAGGCGTGCCTCGAGTGACGCGGCAACGCGCACCGCCGGCGAGCTGCTCTCGTCCTGCGAGCGCACGCGATCGATCATGTCGTAGGCGAGCTGCGGGTTGATGGCCCAGGTGTCAGCGCTGAGCTCCCACTCGTTGACGCCGCGGTGACCGAAATCCTTGATGAGGGCGTCGAACTTCTGCTTGAACTCGGGCGACTCCTGCGGCAGGCGCGAGAGCTCCCACACGCGCTCGGGCAGGCCGGCCGAGGCCACCTCGCCGACCGCGGCGAAGATGCGAATGGCGAGCTC
>JBEGLG010000096.1:0-4714 GCA_041183645.1 Actinomycetota bacterium
CCCGAGGCATTGACCATCGAAACCACGGCCATGTGGCTGCTCTTGTCGGTGCCGTCGTCGGCCACTTCGTCAGCCACGGCCATCACGGCCACGAGGAGTCGTGAGCCCGCCAGAGCACGCAGCATCTCCTCCTCGGATCCGCAGCCGTCGTCGAGGAGAGCCCTCAGAGCAGGATCAGCCGACCCATCGTCGCCGGGGAAGGCAGGGCCGGCGAGGCTGCGACCGCCCCCGAGGCTCTCGGATTCCACGGTTAGAGACGGCAGGCGTGAATGTCGGTGACCAGGATTCCGCGGGCACCGAGCTCATAGAGCTCGTCCATGACCTGGTGGACATCGCGCGACGGCACCATCGCCCGAACAGCCGACCACGTAGAGTCGCGAAGCGACGACACGGTCGGCGACTCGATGCCCGGGGTGATCGCGCAGGCGCGATCGAGTTCCGCGGTGAGGATGTCGTAGTCGACGAGAACATAGGAGCGGGCCACCATCACGCCGTTCAGACGGCGCATGAATGTCTCGATGGCAGGGTTGGTCTCGGCACCGGTGCGCCGGACAACGAGAGCCTCCGAGACGAGGATGGGATCTCCGAGAATCTCCAGGCCGGCCTTCTTCAGCGTGCTGCCGGTGGCCACGACATCGGCGATGGCGTCGGCGACGCCCAGCGCGATCGCGTTCTCGACCGCACCGTCGAGCTTGACGACGCGTGCCGAAATTCCGTGCTCGATCAGCCAGGCCTCGAGGAGTCCCGCGTAGGACGTCGCAATACGGAGTCCGTTGAGATCGCGAACCGACAGTGTCGAACCCTGAGGTGCCGCGAATCTAAAGGTCGACGGGGCGAAGCCCAATGCCATCATCTCTGTCGCGTGCGCACCTGAGTCGAGGAGCATGTCGCGCCCGGTGATTCCGAGATCGAGCGTGCCCTCACCCACGTAGATGGCAATGTCGCGCGGGCGCAGGAAGAAGAACTCGACGTCGTTGTCGGGGTCATGCACGACGAGGTCACGGGTCGAGGCAGTGCGGATGTAGCCCGCCTCCATGAGCATGCTGCGGGCAGGCTCGGCCAGCTGACCCTTATTCGGAACGGCAACGCGAAGCATGAATCCTCCGACTAGAGACGTCGGTAGACGTCGTCGAGACTCACCGACGAGGCGAGCATGAGTACCTGGATGTTGTAGAGGAGCTGAGCGATTTCCTCGGCGGTGCGATCCTTGCCCTCGAACTCCGCGGCCATCCACGACTCTGCTGCCTCTTCGACAACCTTCTTGCCGACGGCGTGAACCCCCTGCGCCAGCAATTTCACCGTGCCGGAGTCGGGATCGTCATGAGAGGTCTTGCGCACCAACTCGCTGTAGAGCTCATCGAAGGTCTTCACGGCCCAAGCCTACGGGGTCCGGAGCTCACCCAATGTCACAGCCGTGGTCAGGGCTGCCCAGGTGGCCTCAGCGCCCTTGTCCTCGATCGAGCCGGGGAGTCCGGCGCGGTCGATCGCCTGCTGCTCG
Organism: Actinomycetota bacterium; assembly: GCA_041183645.1. Taxonomy (GTDB): domain Bacteria; phylum Actinomycetota; class Actinomycetes; order S36-B12; family S36-B12; genus CAIKZY01. The sequence goes on from JBEGLG010000096.1 coordinate 1,499, forward strand.
GTGTCACAGGTCAGCAGGCCGAAGCCCACGGGAATTCCGGAATCGAGGGCCACTCGCGACAGACCCGTGGTGGCCGCGTCACAGACGAAATCGAAGTGCGGAGTGCCACCTCGGATGATCACACCGAGAGCAACCACTGCGTCGAATCCCTGCCGGGCGCATTCCTGCGCCACTATCGGGAGCTCAAAGGATCCCGCCACGCGAATAAGCGTGGCCTCGACGCCCGCTTCCGCGCAGGCGCGCGAGGCCCCCGCAATAAGTCCATCCATGATCACCTCGTGCCAGGTGGAAGCGACGATCGCCACGCGCAGCCCGCTGGCATCGACCCGCAGCGCACTGGCGCCCGCGCCGCTCACGAGGTCTCCGTCAGGTCGTGTCCCATCCGAGTGACCTTGGTGCTCAAGTAGTCGGCGTTGTGCGAATTCGCCTCGACCACGAGCGGCACTCGCTCGACGATCGAGAGTCCATAGCCTTCGAGACCGGCTCGCTTCGAGGGATTGTTGGTGAGCAGGCGCATCGACTTCACGCCCAGGTCAGCGAGGATCTGCGCACCCGTGCCGTAATCGCGTGCATCAGCAGGAAGGCCGAGATCCAGATTGGCATCGACAGTGTCGCGACCGGTGTCCTGGAGGCTGTAGGCACGAATCTTGTCGAGCAGGCCGATGCCGCGACCCTCGTGCCCCTTGATGTACAGCACGACACCGCGACCCTCGTCGGCGATGGTGCGCATCGCGTTGTGAAGCTGCGGCCCGCAATCGCATCTCAGCGAGCCGAAGATGTCGCCAGTCAAGCATTCGGAATGCACCCGAACCAGCACGTTCTCACCGTCGCCGATCTCACCCTTGACGAGAGCTACGTGCTCGGAGTCATCGACGATGCTTCGGAACGCGTGAACAGTGAAATCGCCGTACTCGGTGGGCAGCGTTGCTTCGGCAACTCGTTCCACCTGTGTCTCAACGCGGCGGCGGTACCGGATCATGTCGGCGATCGAGACGAGCAGGATTCCGTGCTCATCGCAGAATGCGCGGCAGTCAGCGGCGTTCATCATCGTGCCGTCGTCATTCACCATCTCGCACAGCGCACCGGCAGGCGAGAGACCTGCCATGCGCGAGAGATCCACGGCCGCCTCGGTGTGCCCGGGGCGGCGAAGGACTCCGCCGGGAACTGCGCGCAGCGGCATCACATGACCCGGACGCGTGAGGTCGCGCGGATCAGTAGCCGAGTCGGCCAGCACGTTGATGGTGTGCGCGCGGTCCTCGGCTGAGATTCCGGTGCTCACCACGTCGCGGGCGTCAACCGACAGTGAGTAGGCCGTGCCCTTGCGGTCCTCGTTCACCGCGGTCATCGGCGGAAGGCCGAGTCGATCGAGCACCTCGCCTTCCATGCCGACGCAGATGAAGCCGGACGTGTAGCGAATCATGAAGGCGCAGAGCTGGGCATTCGCGGCCGACGCCGCAAAGATCATGTCGCCCTCGTTCTCGCGATCCTCGTCGTCGACGACCACGACGGCCTGACCTGCCTTGATCGCGGCGATGGCGTCTTCGATGGAGTCAAGACGAATGCCATCTGTTGACCTCGAGACCAGCGCCGGCTGCTTGGCCCGAACGGGCTTCGGAGAAACGACTGTGTCGCCCTCGTACATCTCATCAGCGGGGATCACGCTTACTCCATTGCATCAGGCGCTCGACGTATTTCGCGATCGCATCGACTTCGAGATTAACCAGATCGCCGACCGCACGCGAGCCGAGGGTGGTGGCCGCAAGGGTCTCGGGGATGAGCGACACCGTGAAGGAGTCATCGGCCGCCTCGACGACTGTCAGGGAGACACCGTCGACGGTGATGGATCCCTTCTCGACGACATACCGAGCGAGGTTAGTCGGCAGGGTGAATCTCACGAGAGTCCAGTTCTCGGAGGGACGAATCTCCGCGACCTGAGCAGTGCCGTCGACATGCCCTTGCACCAGGTGTCCGCCGATGCGGGCATCGAGGCGGGCGGCCCGCTCGAGGTTGACGAAGTCACCCGGCGACAACGAGCCCAATGAGCTTCGCACCAGGGTCTCGCGCATGACATCGGCCGTGAAGGCACCTTCGCTCTCCCCCACGACGGTCAGGCACACCCCGTTGACCGCAATCGAATCGCCATGCTTGGCATCAGAGGTCACGAGCGGACCGCTCACGGTCAGTCGGACAGCGTCGCTGAGCTCTTCGAGCGACACGATGGTGCCGCACTCCTCGACGAGACCGGTGAACACTGGTCCTCTTCCCTATCGTATGTCGGTCACGGGGACACCCGTGATGCAGACATCTTCCCCCACGAGGTCAACGGCGATGACATCGAGGGCCACCTGGGAGTCCAGTCCGGCGAGCGCCTGCACCCCCGTGCCCACGAGGAGTGGTGACACGTACCAGCGCACCTCGTCGACCACCCCTGCGGCGAGGTAGGCACCGGCCACTGTGGGGCCACCCTCGAGCAGCAATCGCTGAACACCCATCTCCGCCAACTGCCCCAAGGCCGCTCGAGGGTCCCTATCAGTGATGATCACCGTCTCGGCAGCCCCGTCGATCACGCGTGCACCCGAGGGGATCGGGCTCGTGCCGAGGATGACACGGATGGGACGGACACCGCCGCCGTGGTGCCTGACCGTCAATCGAGGGTCATCGGCGATCACCGTGCCCGTGCCGACGGCAATGGCGTCGACCTGGGAACGCAGAAGCTGCACCTCCGCATCAGCCTGTGCCCCGGTGAGCAGGAGCCTTTCGGCATCGACCGAGTCAACTTTGCCGTCGAGACTGCCGGCGATCTTGAGCGTGACGCGAGGACGGCCTCGTTGCTTCATGAGGGTCCAGTCGGAGTTCAGCTCCGCTGCCTCGGATTCCAGCACGCCCGCGATCACCTCGACTCCGGCGTCGCGTAAGCGACGCTCTCCGCCCGAGGCTTGAGCGGTGGGGTCGGACTGCGCGAACACCACGCGCCCGATACCTGCCTCGATGAGCGCATCAGCACAAGGGCCAGTTCGACCCACATGAGCGCAGGGCTCGAGGGAGACCACCGCCGTGGCTCCTCGCGGAGACTCGGAGCTCGACAGGAGTGCATCGATCTCCGCGTGCACGGTTCCTGCGCCGCGATGATGCCCCTCGCCGATCACTCGACCATCGCGCACCAGGACGCAGCCCACCCGCGGATTAACACCACGCGGAGCATCATCGGAGCCGGCC
>JBEGLG010000097.1:0-4839 GCA_041183645.1 Actinomycetota bacterium
GTCAGGGGAGGCCGATCACGCCGAGTGGATCCGCCCGTCGGAGGCACTCGAACGTCATGCGCGCGACGAACTCCCGATGCTCCGCCCGACCCTGGAGATGCTCCGGTTCCTCACGACCTTCGCCACGACCGACGAAGCACTCGCGTCGGCGCAGGCGCGTGAGGTCATCCCCCGCATGCCACGCGCACTCCCCGTTGGCGAGAGCGATCTGAGCTGGCACATCATCAATGAGCGCACGGGCGAGGTCGTCGAGTCGGATGTTGTGCCCCCGGCGCATCTGGAGACCGGCGGGATCAGTCGATGACAGGTCGCCTGTTGCCACTCGGAGGCGAGGAGTCGTGGAGAGGGGGCATGGTCAGCGAATGGAGCACCTGCCTGCTCGCCCCGAATCCCTCGGCCTGGACCCTCGAGGGAACCAACACGTGGCTGGTGGCGGCTCCGGGCTCCGGCGATGTCATCGTCATCGATCCCGGGCCCGATGATGTCGAGCATCTCGATCGCATCGTGGCCATGGTCAATGAACGCGGTGCCATCGCGCAGATACTTCTCACGCACGGTCACGCCGACCATTCCGCGGGTGCACGCACGCTCTCGGCACTGACGGGTGCGCCGGTGCGGGCACTAGATCCCGGATTCGTGCACGGCGGGGAAGGTCTTCATGCCGGCGAGGTAGTGGCCTGCGGCGATCTCGAGATCGCAGTGATCTCCTCACCGGGGCATTCGGCCGACAGCCTCTCCTTTCGCGTCAATGGTGACTCTGCCGTGCTGACGGGCGACACGGTGCTCGGCCGTGGCACGACAGTCATCGCCTGGCCAGAGGGGCGCCTCGGTGATTACCTCACCACCCTCGACACTCTGGCCGAGACTGTTCAGGTGCACGAGATCACGTGCATCTACCCCGGTCATGGCCCACTCGTGACTGATCCGGCAACGCGCATCGCCGACTACATCAGGCATCGTGCAGAGCGGCTGACAGCCGTGCGGGAGGCGCTCGACTCCGGTGCCCGCACCGCCGATGATGTCGTGGCGGTGGTCTACGCCCAGACGCCGCAGGAACTTCTCGGTGCAGCTCGGCTCAGCGTGCAGGCGCAGCTGGACTACCTGGCCTAGCGTGCGCGGCGGCCAAGACGCTCGACGTCGAGGATCATCACCTGTCGCGACTCCAGGCGAATCCAGCCGCGCTGCGCGAAGTCGGCGAGCGCCTTGTTGACGGTCTCGCGCGAGGCGCCGACGAGTTGAGCGAGTTCTTCCTGGGTCATGTCATGAGTGACCAGCAGGCCTTCAGGAGTGATCTGGCCGAACTTCTCGCCGAGGTCCATCAGTGCCTTGGCCACGCGGCCCGGAACATCGGAGAACACGAGATCGGCCATGGCCTCATTCGTGCGACGCAGTCGGCGAGCGAGTGCCTGCAGCAATGCCGCGGCGACCTCGGGGCGACCGGCGAGCCACGGGCCGAGCTGCTCGTGGCTCAAGCCGAGCACGGTGGCATCGGTGAGAGCGGTGGCCGTGGCGCGGCGGGGGCCGGGATCGAACAGGCTCAGCTCACCGCACATCTCGCCCGGGCCGAGCACCAGCATGAGTGACTCGCGACCATCGGCCGACGACTGACCGAGCTTCACCTTGCCCTCGAGGATGACGTAGAGGCGATCGCCGGGCTGGCCCTCGGTGAAGAGCTCCTCGCCCTTGGTGATGTGGATCTCGACGAGGCTCGCCCGCAGGGCTGCCGCACCCTCGGCATCGAGCGCTGCGAACAAAGGTGCCTGCATCAGCACGTCGTCCACTGTGACCTCCGTCATCATTTACTAGGGAGTCCACATTCTTGCGCATCGGAGCCTCGAGGACCAGACCAGGTCCCCTGCGGACGTACGCTGGGCAGGTGTCCGAGCCGAGCCGAACCTGGATTCGTGAGGGAAGAATCGATCCCGAGGCCGTGATCGGCCTGCCCGGTTGGCTCGACCCGATCGTGACGTGCGTACAGAACCTGCACTCGGATCACCTCAGGTACGCCGTGCCGACCGATGGCGAGGGTCGACACTCGGCCGTGCTGATCCTCTTCGGTGAAGGACCCGATCCCGACGTGCTGATGATCCAGCGAGCGGCGCGGATGCGGGCACATGCCGGGCAGCCGGCCTTTCCCGGAGGAGCTGTCGACGCCGACGATCCGGATGCGCAGGCAGCCGCGGTGCGCGAGGCGATGGAGGAGACGGGGCTTGATTCCGCAGGCGTTCGTGTCTTCGGCCAGTTGCCCGATCTGTGGCTGAGTGTCAGCGGGTTCGTTGTCACTCCTGTTGTCGCTTGGTGGGAAACTCCGAGTGACGTGTGGGCGCGTGAGCCCGACGAAGTCGAGTCCGTGACCCGAGTTCGACTCGATGACTTGATCAACCCCGCACATCGAGTCAGCGTGCGATACCCGTCGGGTTACATCGGCCCCGGGTTCCGAGTGAACGACATGCTCGTCTGGGGATTCACGGGCGGGCTCATCGATCTAATCCTCGAGCACTCCGGACTCGCGCAGCCCTGGAATCGCGAGGCGATGGTCGACCTCGACATTGTCACGGCACGAGACGAAGAGTCCGTGACTTCGTGAACCTCGTGGACTGGGTGCTCGTCGGCGCCACCATCGTCTTCGCCTGGGCGGGTTGGCGTCAGGGCTTCGTGGCCGGCGTGCTGTCGTTCGCGGGATTTCTCGGCGGTGGCCTCGCGGCCGCCTTCCTCCTGCCACGACTCACGACAACGATTACCGACAATCCGGTGGTGCGTGTCGGCATCGTCGTTGTCGGAGTCATTATCGCTGCGCTGATCGGCCAGTTCGTCGCCTCGCTTCTCGGACGTCGACTTCATGACGCGATCACCTGGAGACCCGCTCGACTAGTCGACAATGCCGCAGGTGCGACGCTGGCGATCATCGCGCTCGCGATCATGGCGTGGATTGTCGCCAGTGCCGTGGCCTTCCTGCCGCAGCTGCCCATGGCCGCGCAGATTCAGCAGTCGCGACTTCTGGTGATGGTCGATACCGCCGTGCCGAATCAGGTGCGCGATGCCTTCGTCGGGCTTCGCAACATGGTCAGCAGTGCTGACGTGCCGCACGTGTTCTCGGCCTTAGGTTCACTCTCCGGGCCGAGTGTCGCCTTACCCGACCCCACGGTCATTCTCGGCGGAGCTGTGACCGACTCTCGCCCATCGGTGGTTCGCGTCACGGGCGAATCGGGTGAATGCGATGTATCCGTAAGCGGTTCCGGATTCGTGTATGCACCGCAGCACGTTCTCACCAATGCCCACGTAGTTGCCGGGATCACCGCTCCGGAGATTCAGGTACGAGCTTCCCAACCTCTGCTGCCGGCGAGGGTCGTCTACTTCGATCCCCAGGTCGACATCGCCGTGCTCTATGTACCTGATCTCCAGGCACCCGAACTTCACTTCGCCAGCGACCTCGCAGCCTCGGGCGATGACGCGGTCGTAGCCGGATTCCCCGAGGGCGGGCCGTATTCAACCTCGGCAGCGCGCATCCGCGACGTGATCACGGCGCGCGGGGATGACATCTACGGCAAGTCGGGAGTCGAGCGCGAGGTGTACTCCTTCCGGGGCAATGTTCAGCACGGCAACTCGGGCGGGCCGCTTCTCACTGCGCGCGGCGATGTGCTGGGCATGGTGTTCGCATCCGGCGCCGACACGACCGGCTATGCGCTGACTTCGGAGCAACTGCGAGCCGCCTCGGCACGCGGGCTTCACTCGGATGCTCGCGTGAGCACCGGGTCGTGCCGCATCGTGGAGTGATCTACGGGCTTAGTCGCCGTTGAGCCAGGTGATCAGGAGCTCGTTGAAAGTCTCCGGATCCTCCTCGTGCGGGAAGTGTCCGGTGTTCATGGCCGAGAGTGCGTAGTTTCCGCGCACGAAGGCCTCACTGCCGGCGCAGGCATCGATACTCATCATGGGATCCCGCGAGCCATGCACGTGCAGCACGTCAGCAGTGATCGCTGCCTTCATGTGCGACATATAGCGAAGCCCATCGGGACGCGGAACCGAGCGGCCTGCCCACCGATGGAACTCGATCGCGGTGTGCGCTGTCGGCCATCGCATGAATGCCGAGCGGTACATCGAGAGCGCCTCGGTATCCGGCCATCCCGGCGTGCCGGACCACTCGGTGATCAGGTCGCCGATCCGAGCTCCCTCGTCGCGCGTGAGAGCGCGCTCGGGAAGGAAGGGCACCTGGAAGCCGGCGGCGTATCCGAGTGAGATGCGACGTCGCCAGGGCTGTAACGAGGCACTGCGCACTCGACGCGGATGCGGGGAACTGACGGGCACGATGGCGGTCACGACGTCGGGCTCGAGAACGGCCATCGACCAGGCGACGAACGCCCCCCATCCATGACCGACGATGACCGCCTCGCTCTCGCCCAGCGAACGGACCACCGCGGCAACGTCGGCCGAGAGCGTGAAGGGGTCGTAACCCTGCGGCGGATGGTCGGAGCCGCCGTATCCGCGCAGGTCCATGGCGATCGCTCGATAGCCGGCATCGGCGAGCGCCGCGAGCTGGTGCCGCCATGTCCACCAGAAGGTGGGGAATCCGTGCAGGAGCACGACGGCGGGGCCTTCGCCTTGTTCCACGACATGAAAGCGCGCACCGTGCGCCGAGATATCGCGATGGGTCCACTCGCCGGCAACGCGAATCGCCGCGTCAGGCTCGATGAGTGTCATGGGGTGAGGAGCGAATTACTCGACGGGCTTCGAAGGCGCCAGGGTCTCCTGGGTCTTGCGAAGCTCGGCCATCGACAGGTCGGGACCCTTGATGGAAGAGGCGTTCTTCTTCGTGAGGATGCCGGTGACGATCGCGGCAATGAG
>JBEGLG010000098.1:0-2678 GCA_041183645.1 Actinomycetota bacterium
GGCGATGGCGGAGGCGAGCGACTGGCGCACCTGCTCATACAGGGGGAGATCGGTCATGGATGACAGGGTACGGATTGTCTAGACAGGTTGCGGCCTTTGGGTAGTTTCTTTAGATGGACTCTAGTAGGGTTCACGCGTGACCTCCCTGGAAAGCCGCGTGCAGCGACTTGAGGATCGCTTCGCGATTTCCGATCTCATCGTGCGGTATGCCGTCCTTCTCGACGACATGCTCTTCGATGAGGTGGGGCTGCTCTTCACGGAGGACGGCGTCTTTGCCTCCCCGAACAGCACGACTACCGGACGACAGGCCATCGTCGAGAACTTCCGCCTCAAGCATGCCCCTTTCGGGATGACACTTCACGATCCCCATGGCAGTGCGATCTTCTTCGTCGACGACGAGCATGCCCGCGGCACTGTCCTGGGATACGCCGAGCTCGCGAACGAGCAGCACACCATTGTCACCAACATCCGCTACCAGGATGACTACCGCAAGGAGGGTGGCGTCTGGCGCTTCGCGAGCCGCCATGTCCTGTCGGTGTACGGCATGACCGTTGAGGATTTCCATGCCGGTCGCGCGGGCCTCGAGCAGCGAAAGATCTGGCCGAATCGGCCGCCGGCTGATGCCGAGCTCCCCGACAAGGGCCAGAAGTACCCGGGCTACGTGGAGCTTCCGTGATCGATCGAAGTGTCGAACTGGGCGGCATCTACAACATGCGTGATCTTGGCGGCTTTCCCGGTGCGGGCGGTCGCATGGTGAGGCGTGGCATGCTCTTTCGTGCCTCGAGCCTCCATCGCCTCGACGATGCGCAGGCGTGGGGTGACTTCAACGCCAAGTGCGTGATCGACCTGCGCTACGACCGCGAGCGCGATGCCTTCCCGCTGCCCGACTTCATCGCCGACCACCTGCACGCACCGATCCTTCCCGACCACTGGAAGTCCGACGAGGAAGCCCGCAAGCTTCCGGCAGATCAGTACCTCGTAGCTGTGTACCACGAGATGCTCGAGCTCGGCGGCGATGCCATTCGTGCCATCCTCGATGCGCTGGCCTTCGGTGACTCGTATCCAGCGGTGTTCTTCTGCATGGCGGGCAAGGATCGCACCGGGGTCGTCGCTGCGATCGTCCTCGATCTCCTCGGAGTGAGCGAAAGCGATATCGCCGACGACTTCACGCTGAGCGGTGACGAGGTGGTCGCCCTGGTCGAGTACCTCAAGGGACGCGAGAACATCGAGGATCATCCGATGATGAATCAGCGCGAGGAGCTGCTGCGGGTGCCGCGCAGCGCCATCGAGCTATTCCTGGCCGAAGTCGATGCCAAGTTCGGCGGGCTGGATGGCTACGTGACCCAGCTCGACGTCCCCGCGGCCACGGTGGAAGCATTGAGGGAACGACTGCTCGACTAGCACGACGAATTCGCACTACACCTGACACAGCTCGATCGCACTGGAGGAATCATGATCAACCGCGAGGCCCTGTACATCGATGGCGAGTGGATCAAGCCGGCTTCCGGTGAGGTCATCGAGGTCGATGAGGCAGCAACCGAGGAGATCATCGGCACGGTGCCGGCCGGCGACGCCGCCGACGCCGAGCGCGCGATTCTTGCTGCTCGCCGGGCCTTCGACGGCTGGTCGACCACGCCGATCAGTGAGCGTGCCGATGTCGTGCAGGCGCTGGCCGACGGCCTCCGCGCAAATGAGGCCTCGCTCGCGAAGATCATGGCCCAGGAGGTCGGCTCGCCGATCGCGATTGCCGAGCGGGTTCAGGTGGGCCTCGCCGCCTCCGTGTTCGAGACCATGGCCGAGGCCGCCCGCGAGATGCCTGCCGAGGAGCGCATCGGCAACTCGATGGTCATCCGCGCCGCCGCCGGTGTTGTCGGTGCCATCACGCCCTGGAACTACCCGCTGTACCAGCTCGCAGCCAAGGTCGGCCCCGCACTCGCAGCAGGCTGCACCGTGATCGTGAAGCCGAGCTCGGTTGCTCCGCTGGCCACCTTCGTTCTCGCCGATCTCATCCACGAGCTGGGCCTGCCGTCCGGCGTCTTCAACCTCGTGTCGGGTCGCGGTGCACTTGTCGGCGAGCTCCTGTCGTCGCACAAGGAAATCGACATGGTGAGCATCACCGGGTCGACCGGTGCCGGCGTTCGGGTGTCGCAGGCCGCTGCACCCACGGTCAAGAAGGTCGCCCTTGAGCTCGGCGGCAAGTCGGCATTCCTGCTGGCACCGGGTGCTGATCTCGACGAGGCGATCCCGAATGCCGTGCGCGGATCTTTCGTGAACAACGGCCAGACCTGCTCGGCCACCACTCGTCTCATCGTGCCGAACGCGATCATCGACGAAGTCGAGCAGCGCGTGGCCGCCATGGTCAACGCGTTCGTCATCGGCAACCCGCTTGATCCGGCCGTCACTCTTGGCCCGGTGGCGTCTGCAGGCCAGTTCAAGACGGTCAAGGACTACATCGATATCGGCATGACCGAGGGCACTCTCATCGCAGGTGGCCCCGGTGCAGTCGACGGGCTCGATCGCGGCTACTTCGTCAAGCCCACCGTCTTCAGCCGCCTCTCGCCGAAGGCGCGCGTGGTGCAGGAGGAGATCTTCGGTCCGGTGCTCGTCATCGTCGGCTACGACACCCTCGAGGAGGGCATCGCGATTGCCAACGACAGCGAGTTCGGCCTCTCGGGCGC
>JBEGLG010000099.1:0-4305 GCA_041183645.1 Actinomycetota bacterium
AGGATGCCCTCAGGGTTCATATCCGGTATTAGCACCTCTTTCGAAGCGTTATCCCGAAGTCAGGGGCAGGTTGCCCACGTGTTACTCACCCGTTCGCCACTGATCCAGGGAGCAAGCTCCCTTTCACCGTTCGACTTGCATGTGTTAAGCACGCCGCCAGCGTTCGTCCTGAGCCAGGATCAAACTCTCCATAAATGTTTGAGTTGATTCCGGCGGACAAAACTAGCAATTTCTTGCATTTTGTCTACCAAAGGAATTTCCGCCGTGGCATCGGTCCGAAGACCTCCACCACGCACGGGGTATTGGTATTGATATGTGACACGCTGTTGAGTTCTCAAGGTTCGGGCGCGCACCTCAACCTCGCCTCTCGGCCAGATTTTGGGGCAACGTTCCTAACTTACAGATTTCTTGGTACCGGGTCAAATCGCCTTGGCGGGCGTGTCGAACCCAGAGGATCTCTGTCAGTTCCCGCAGGACCGGCCTTGCTTGGCGCACTCAGTGCGGCTTGGTGTCCGTTACTCCCTTGCGGTGGGTTAACACTATGCCAAGGCTCCTGAGAAGGTCAAATCGGGCACGGCCCCCAGGACCGTGCGGTGCGTCACAGGGCGAATAGTCCTTATGTCGCAACGGTTTCGGCTAATCGAGGACCTTGATCCCGCCCACGGACCGCTTACCCCGACGCAGAACCAGCCACTGACCTCCCAGGAGATCGGCCATCGTGGGAGCGAATGTCTCATCGGTGACCCGCACGTTGTTGAGGTAGGCGCCGCCCTCGGCAATCGTGCGGCGCGCCTGGGACTTGCTCGACACCAAGCCGCTACGGACGAAGAGGTCGTCGATGGTGGGCAGCACTCCCCCGACCACCTCGCCGGGCTCCACCATGCCGTGGGGGGTCTCTGACAAGGCCGCGCCGAGGGTCGCCGAGGGCAGTTCGGCCAGATCTCCCTGCCCGAAGAGGGCCCGACCGGCAGCCTCGGCGGCGTCGCGCTCGGCGTCGCCATGGACCATGGCCGTGAGCTCCATGGCGAGCGATCGCTGGGCAGCCCGCTCATGAGGCTTCTCGACGGTGGCTTCGAGGAGATTCCGGATGTCGTCACGTCCCTGGAAACTGTACGTACGTAGCAGCACGGGAACATCACGATCGTCGGCATTGAGCCAGAACTGGAAGAAGGCGTAGGGGCTGGTGAGACTCGGATCGAGCCACACCGTGCCCGATTCGGTCTTGCCGAACTTGGTGCCATCGGCCTTGACCAGCAAGGGAGTGGTCAGAGCGTGAACGCTGGCGTGCTCGACACGACGGATCAGATCGACGCCGGCGGTGATGTTGCCCCACTGGTCCGAACCGCCGGTCTGCAGTGTGCAGCCATGCGAGCGGTACAGCTGGAGGTAATCAAAGGACTGCAGCAGTTGGTAGCTGAACTCCGTGTAGGAGATGCCCTCCTTGGCCAGGCGGGCGGCCACGGCCTCACGGTCGAGCATTCGATTGACGCTGAAGTGCTTGCCGATATCGCGCAGGAACTCCAGTACCGAGACGCCCACGGTCCAGTCGTAGTTGTTGACCATCTCCGCGGCATTGCTTCCGTCGAAGTCGTAGAAACGCTCCAGCTGGGCCCGGATCCGGCCCACCCATTCCTCGACGATCTCGCGCGGATTCAAGGTGCGCTCCCCCGTCATCTTCGGGTCGCCGATGAGACCGGTGGCACCCCCCACGACAGCCAGCGGCCGATGGCCCGCCATCTGGAAGCGACGAACCGTGAGGATCTGGGCGAGATTGCCCAGATGGAGGCTCGGCGCAGTCGGATCGAAGCCGCAGTAGAGCGTGATCGGACCGGCCTCGGTCGCTGCCTGCAGGGCACCGAGATCGGTGCTCTGGGCAATGAGTTCGCGCCAGATGAGTTCGTCGAGGATGCCTGTGGTCACCCGCTCATCTTGGCGCACGCGCCTCACCGGCGGCGCGCTGGCTCACCGAACCGCGTTCAGGCCCAGGTCGTCGAATCCGACTCGATCATCCGCTCGAGATCCGCCAGCTGCTCGACAACACGCGCGGGAGCCGTGCCGCCGAATGCCGAACGGGAATCCAGGGAACCACGCACCGAGAGCACTTCGCGCACCTGGGGTGTCAGGTGCACCGAGATTGAGCCGAGCTCATCATCCGAGAGGTCCCACAATTCGACGTCGCGTGCCTCGGCAGCACGTACGCAAGCACCGGCAATTTCATGGGCCTCGCGAAACACGACTCCCGATCGCACGAGCCACTCGGCGATATCGGTGGCTAGGGCAAAGCCCTGCGGCGCGGAGTCATTCATGCGCTCCGTGTCAAAGCGCAGGGTCGCGATCATTCCTGTCATGGCAGGGAGAACGAGAAGGAGCTGCTCCACCGTGTCGAATACAGGCTCCTTGTCCTCTTGAAGGTCCCTGTTGTACGCGAAGGGAAGTCCCTTCAACGTCGCGAGTAGTCCAGTGAGATTGCCGATCAGGCGTCCCGACTTTCCGCGAGCAAGCTCTGCGACATCAGGGTTCTTCTTCTGCGGCATGATCGACGATCCCGTTGACCACGCATCGTCGAGTCGTGCCCATCCGAATTCACGCGAGGTCATCAAGATGACCTCCTCACCGATGCGAGACAGGTGCACACCCAGCATCGCGGAGACGAAAAGGAACTCCGCCACCCAGTCACGATCGCTGACCGCATCGATCGAGTTCCCGAGAGCGCACTCGAAACCGAGGTCGATCGCCACGGCTCGGGGGTCCAGTCCGAGGCTCGAGCCGGCCAAGGCACCCGAACCAAGCGGCGAGCGCGCACTGCGCCGATCCCAGTCGGCATACCGCTCGATATCGCGTCCGAGGGCATGCACGTGCTTCGCGAGCTCATGCCCGAAGGACACGGGCTGCGCATGCTGAAGATGGGTGAACCCCGGCGAGTATGTCTCGACGTGAAGATGTGCTTGCGCCAGGAAGGCGCGCTGCAAGTCGATGACCTCGCGCACGATCACCCGAACCTTGTCGCGAAGGTAGAGGCGGAAATCAGTGGCCACCTGATCATTGCGGCTGCGGCCGGCACGTAGCTTGCCGCCCAGCTCCCCGAGTCGGGCGATGAGGTGCCGCTCGATCGCAGTGTGCACATCTTCGTCCTGCGCCTCGGGGCCGATAGTGCCGTCGGCGACGAGAGCATCGAGCTCTGCGAGTGCGGAGTCGACGGCTGCCTGCTCAGAGTCCGAGAGGAGACCAGCGCTGTACAGGATCCGTGCGTGTGCACGGGTCTGCTTGATGTCGTAGGGAGCAAGGCGCCAGTCGAAGTGCACCGATGCGCTGAGCGCAGCCATGGCGTCGGAAGGTCCGGACTCGAATCGGCCGCCCCACAGTCGAGTGGGCTGCTGCTCAGTCACGATGTTCTCCTCTCGACCGCGCCTGCGCGGTACTCATGTTCCATTCTGCCGTGCGCGGGGACCGGCTTCTGTCCGCCACCGGCAAGAACAAGCAACCTGTCGCATAGATCGCGCGCAGCATCGATGCTGCGCATGACCACTATGACGGTGTCATCACCGGCCACCGTGCCGACGAGATCATCGACATTGGTGCGATCCAGAAAGCCCGCAAGGTAATGCGCCGCACCCGGAGGCGTGTGCAGAACCGCGATATTCAGTGCAGCCTCCGCGTCGAGCAGGACATCGGCAGCCACACGGGCCAGCGCATCAGCCCCCAGCGAAGGTGCCAGACGCGACACCGTGGGCTCGAGAATCTCGTAGCGCACCCGACCATCGCTCTCATGCCGCTTGACGGCGCCGAGAGCCTCGAGATCGCGCGAGACAGTTGCCTGGGTGACGTCGATACCGTCGGCGAGAAGCAGTCGACGAAGATCACCCTGCGAGGAGATCGAGGATGTCGCGATGATCTCCGCAATACGTGCACGGCGGGCGGGCATGCTTGTCGGCGCACTCATGAACTTGCTCCCCGCAACGCGTCGCAGGCCCGTGACCAGCGCACGCGTACTTCGTCGAGATCGGCATCGGAAATCGTCAGCGCAGGTGCCATGCGAATGGCGTTCGGGGCCACAGCATTGACGAGCAGACCGTTCTCGCGGCATGACTTCTCGAGTTCAGCTGCTGAGCCTTCCGCCAGGACACACGCCAGCAGGAGTCCGCGACCACGGACATGCGAGACGACGCCTCCCGATACCGCCACCAACTCGTCGGCAAGGCGTTCGTGAATCACGCGGGCACGACTGACCAGCTCGCCCTCGCGAAGGATCCGGATCACGGCAAGTGCTGCCGCACTCGAGATCGGATTGCCGCCGAAGGTGGAGCC
>JBEGLG010000100.1:0-15387 GCA_041183645.1 Actinomycetota bacterium
CCGCCGCTCTCGGGCAGGGCGATGCCGAAGTCGCTGCCCAGCTGGATCATGTCGCCTGACCACCCGATCACCGCGATGACGTCGCCGCTCTCGAGTGCACCGGCGTAGTCATTGCCGGTGACCTGGCGGATCTGGCCGTTGTCGACCTGCGTGGTGAGGGTGGCGATCGCCTTGTTCCACTGATCCTCGGTAAAGGAACTTGGATTGTCTCCCTGTGCCGCAATGAGAATGCCCATCGTGTCGCGCATTTCGGACAGCACGGTGACGCGACCCTTGAGCTTGGGATCCCAGAGCTGGTCCACCGAGTTGAGCGCGGAAATGCCGAGGGTGTCCTTGAGCTTGGCAATGTTCCAGCCGAGCAGGCCGAAGCCAGACTGCCAGGGCAAGGAGTACTCGCGACCGGGATCAAAGCTGACGTCCTGCCACTTGGGCAGGAGGTTCACGGCGTTGGGGATATTGGCCTTGTCGAGCTTCTGCGCGAAGCCATCCTGGATCCACAGTGCGGCCATCCAGTCGGTGAGCACGACGAGATCGCGGCCGATATCTTGACCCTGCTCGAGCTGCGTGCGCACCTTGGCGAAGAACTCATTGTTGTCGTTGACATCCTCGGTGTAGGTGACCGTGATCCCTGTCTGCTTCTCGAAGGCGGTGAGAGTCGGGTAGTCCTTGGTCTTCTCGTCGACGTCGAGATACAGCGGCCAGTTCGACCAGTTCACGGACTTGTCGGTATCGGACATGTCGATGGCCACGCCCGCGGGCCCACCCTGTGGCGCGACTGCCCCGCAGGCACTCGCTGCTAGCCCGACTCCGAGCACGCCGGATGCCTGGAGCAGCCTCCTGCGAGACATCGAGCCCGTCATGCTGTCTCCTCGTCGAGTGGATCGCCGATTGACCTGACTCATGTATACCCGAACCGTCGCCGCGATTCGGGGCTGAAACGACGTCAGACTCCGCGAAGGGTCGGTCCGGCCCCTGCTGCGGCCGCCAGCGCGAGGATCACGCCCTGCAACTGATCGACGTCATCCTCATGCAGCTGCCCGGTTGTCACGCGGATGTGCGAGGTGTCGCTTGACCCCACCATGAAGGGAGTTCCGGGCGCGACGCGGACCCCCATAGCGGCAAGTGCGATGAGAGCGGCACGCTCATCGGCGACTTCCACCCAGGCATTGATGCCGTCACCGGTCGTGCTCGTGATGCCCTGACCCGCGAGTCCGGCCCGCAGGGCAAGGCTCCGCATGGCGTACGTGCTGCGAGCACGAGTGACGGCGGCGATGGCAGCCGAGTCGGTCAGGAGTTCGACGAGCACAGCCTGCAGCAGTCGGCTTGTCCAGCCCGGGCCGAGCATCCGACGCGAGATCAGCGGATCGATCGCATCCGCGGAGCCGCCCACGGCAGCTATGCGCAGGTCGGGACCATGGGACTTCGAGTAGCTGCGGATGCGCACCGTGCGCTCAGGCAGGTGGCAGCCGATGCTGACGTCCTCACCGGTAGCGATGTCGCCGGAATGGTCATCCTCGATCACCCACACCTGGGTCGACTCCAGGATTCGCGCCAGCTCGGCGGCGCGGGCGACCGACATGTTGGTACCGGTGGGATTCTGAGCACGAGGCTGGACGAACAGCGCTACGGGCTCATGCGCTAATGCCGCACGCAGATCAGCGGGGACGATTCCCTCATCGTCCATCGACACCGGGATGATCTCCGCTCCGCTGCGCTCGAGAAGGTCAATCAAGGGCGGGAAGCCGGGGTTCTCCATCACGACCCGATCACCGAGGCGTACGACTTGTTCCACGACACGCGAAAGCGCGTCGAGAGCGCCGTCGACCACGGTCAGCCTCTCCGGCTCGAAGGGCCACGTGCGCAGCAGCAGATCGTGCAACTGCGGAAGAACCGGATCGTCGAGGTAGCTCGTGGTCCAGGCGAGCTGACGGGTGGTCACGCGCTCGAGGGCATCGCGAAGATCAGGGAGCAGTGCGGGATCAGGAGTGCCCGTCGAGAGATCGAGGCCGTCGGCGCCCGGAGCCCCACCGATGCTCAGGTAGCGCACCGGCCGGGAGGGTTCGCTCGGTGCCAGCACGAAGGTGCCTGCACGCCCACGGGCCTTGATGGCTCCGACCGCCGCCAGCGCCTGCCAGGCCTCGCTCACGGTGGCCGGGCTGATTCCGAGATCCTGCGCGAGGTCGCGCACGGTCGGCAGGCGATCCCCTTCGACCAGTCGACCCGACCGAATGAGTCGGTGCACCGCTGCCGCGATTCCCTTGGGAGACCGGTCGTGGACGGCAGCGACCAGCAACGCCTCGTGAGTCGAGTCGACTGCGCTGGTCATGGTCACGCCTCCTTGTGGCGCAAAAGTACAGAAAATTTGTTACGAAAAATCACTTTCGAATCATTTTGTTGAATTGCCTGTGTAACACATTCGAAACTGTCTAACCTGCAGAATCACAAAGCACGATCTCCATTCGCTGTTTCGATTCGGGCAACGCAGGTGACTTCGCTGCACGAATATTTGTCACTCGCACGAGGAGGAATTCATGACAGTCGTTCGCGCGGCGCTCGTCCAGACCAATTGGACCGGCGACAAGGAATCAATGATTCAGGCACACGAGGCCTATGCCCGTGAGGCAGCGGCACAAGGTGCCCAGGTGATCTGCTTCCAGGAGCTCTTCTATGGCCCCTACTTCTGCCAGGTCCAGGACAAGAAGTTCTATGAGTACGCCGAGGCAATCCCCGGCCCCATCACCGAGCGTTTCCAGAAGCTTGCCAAGGAACTCAACATGGTCATGGTCCTGCCGATGTACGAGGAGGATCAGCCCGGAATTCTGTACAACACCGCGGCGGTCGTCGACGCTGACGGAACCTACCTCGGCAAGTACCGCAAGCAGCACATCCCTCACGTCGGTGGCTTCTGGGAGAAGTTCTACTTCCGGCCGGGCAACGGCGGCTACCCGGTCTTCGAGACCGCAGTGGGCAAGATCGGCGTGTACATCTGCTACGACCGCCACTTCCCCGAGGGCTGGCGCGCACTCGGCGTGAACGGCGCGCAGATCGTCTTCAATCCGTCAGCCACGTCGCGTGGTCTCTCGCAGTACCTCTGGAGCATTGAGCAGCCCGCTGCTGCTGTCGCGAACGAGTACTACGTCGGAGCCATCAACCGGGTCGGCATCGAGGATCTGGGCGACGATGACTTCTACGGCCAGTCGTACTTCGTCGATCCCGAGGGCAACTACGTCGGCGAGAAGGGCGACCCGTACAAGCCCGAGTTGATCGTGCGCGACCTCAACATGGATCTACTTACCGAGGTGCGCAACCGCTGGCAGTTCTACCGCGACCGTCGTCCGGATGCCTACCAGGACCTCACTCGCCCGTAAACCGCACCACCTCAGCATCGTCGGCCACACCATTGATTAGGGAGCAGTCATGACCATCCTCATCAAGAACGGAACTGTCGTCACGGCCCAGGGCAGCACCCAGGCCGACGTGCTCATCGACGGCGAGCGCATCGCCGCGGTGCTCGCACCGGGAGAATCGACCCTCGGCGCGAATCTCGAGGCAAGTGCTGACCGCGTCATCGATGCCACCGGGAAGTACGTCGTTCCCGGTGGCATCGATGGGCACACGCATATGGAGATGCCCTTCGGCGGCACCGTGGCCTCCGACAGCTTCGAGACCGGCACGCGTGCCGCCGCCTGGGGAGGCACCACCACGATCATCGACTTCGCCGTGCAGAAGCAGGGCGAACGAGTTCAGGACTGTCTTGCCGCCTGGCACGACAAGGCACGCGGCAACTGCGCCATCGACTACGGCTTCCATCAGGTCGTAGGCGGTGTCGACAGCGAATCGCTCAAGGCCATGGACGAACTGGTCGAGGAGGGCGTCACGACCTTCAAGCTCTTCATGGCGTACCCCGGGGTATTCCTGAGCTCCGACGGACAGATCCTGCAGGCCATGCAGCAGGCGAGCGGCAACGGCTCGATGATCATGATGCACGCCGAGAATGGCAGTGCCATTGATGTTCTCGTCGCCCAGGCACTTGCCGAGGGCAAGACTGATCCGAAGTACCACTCGCTGACCCGCCCCTGGGAGACCGAGGCGGAGGCCACCAATCGCGCCATCATGCTCGCGCGCATGACCGGCGCCCCGCTCTATATCGTGCACATGTCGGCCAAGCAGGCCGTCGAGGTGCTCCAGAGGCACAAGGACGAAGGCTGGAACGTCTTCGGCGAGACCTGCCCCCAGTACCTGTACCTCTCCTTGGAAGAGCAGCTGGCACAGCCGGGCTTCGAGGGCGCAAAGTGGGTGTGCTCGACTCCCCTGCGCTCGCGCGCCGAGGGCCATCAGGATGAACTGTGGCGCTATCTGCGCACTAACGATCTCTCGGTGATCAGCACCGACCACTGCCCGTTCTGCTTCAAGGAGCAGAAGGAGATGGGCGTGGGTGACTTCTCCAAGATCCCGAATGGCATCGGCTCCGTCGAGCACCGGATGGACCTGATCTTCCAGGGAGTCGTCGACGGCAAGATCAGCATCGAGCGGTGGGTCGAGCTGTGCAGCACGACTCCCGCCCGCATGTTCGGCCTGTACGGCCGCAAGGGTGCCATCGCACCCGGCTTCGACGCCGACGTCGTGGTCTACGACCCGGCGGGCCGCACCGAGATCGGATTCCACAAGACCCATCACATGAACATGGATCACTCTGCCTGGGAGGGATTCGTGATCGACGGCCATGTCGACACCGTGATCTCGCGCGGCACCGTGGTCATCGATGACAACGCCTACGTCGGAACCAAGGGCCACGGCCAGTTCCTCAAGCGTGGCCTCTCGCAGTACCTCATCTGACCTCACGCTCACCCAGACGAAAGCGATCACCATGCGCAGCATCGATCATTGGATCAACGGCACCAACGTTTCCTCGACCTCCGGGCGCACCGCGCCGGTCTTCAACCCGGCTACCGGCGAGCAGCAGGCCACTGTCGGCCTCGCCAGCGTTGCCGAGGTCGACGCTGTCGTCGCAGCCTCGAAGGCAGCGGCCGCTGAGTGGCGCATGTCCTCACTGTCGAAGCGTGCCGAGATCATGTTCAAGTTCCGTCAGCTCGTCGACGAGAACCGGGCCAAGATCGCCGAACTCATCTCCATCGAGCACGGGAAGGTGCCGAGCGACGCTGCGGGCGAACTGGCCCGAGGCATCGAGAATCTCGAGTATGCCTGCGGTATTCCGAACTTGCTCAAGGGCGGCTACAGCGAGCAGGTATCAGGCGGCATCGACGTGTACTCGATCAAGCAGCCGCTGGGCGTTGTCGCAGGAATCACGCCGTTCAACTTCCCGGCCATGGTCCCGATGTGGATGTTCGCGAACGCGATTGCCTGCGGCAATGCCTTCATCCTCAAGCCCAGCGAGAAGGATCCGTCGGTCAACACGTTCATCGCTGAGCTCCTGAAGCAGGCGGGTCTTCCCGATGGAGTCTTCAACATCGTGCAGGGCGACAAGGTCGCGGTCGACCGGATCCTCGAGCACCCCGACATCGCTGCCGTGAGCTTCGTGGGCTCGACTCCTATCGCCAAGTACATCTACGCGACCGGAACCGCGAATGGCAAGCGTGTCCAGGCTCTCGGCGGAGCCAAGAACCACATGGTGGTCCTGCCCGATGCAGATATCAACATGGCTGCCGATGCTGCAGTAAGTGCGGCCTATGGCTCCGCCGGCGAGCGTTGCATGGCCATCTCGGTCGTCGTGGCGGTCGGCAACGTCGGCGATGCACTTGTTGAGGCGATCTCCGCGCGACTGCCCAAGGTCAAGGTCGGTCCCGGCACTGATCCGGCCAACGAGATGGGCCCGGTTATTAGTGCTGAGCACCTCGAGAAGGTCAAGGGATACCTCGGCGGTGCCGCGGGAGAAGGAGCGACCGTCGTGGTCGATGGCCGCGAGGCAGACCTCCCGGCCAACGGATACTTCCTCGGCGTCTCCCTTCTCGACCACGTCAAGCCGGGCATGAAGGTGTACGACGACGAGATCTTCGGCCCCGTGCTTGCCGTTATGCGCGTCGACACGTACGAGCAGGCAGTCGACCTCATCAACAAGCACCAGTACGGCAACGGCACGGCGATCTTCACCCGCGACGGTGGTGCGGCTCGACAGTTCCAGTTCGAGATCAACGTGGGCATGGTGGGCGTCAACGTCCCGATCCCGGTGCCCGTCGCGTACTACAGCTTCGGAGGCTGGAAGTCCTCGCTCTTCGGCGACAGCAATATCTACGGCCCGGCCGGCATCGAGTTCTACACCCGCACCAAGACCGTGACCTCCCGTTGGCCCGATCCGTCGACCTCCAGCGTCGATCTCGGCTTCCCGCGCACCCGCTAACCCGAACACCACAGAGAAGAGTGAAGAGATGGATATCGGAGTCGTCCTGCAGTGCACTCCCCCTGCTGCTCGCGTGATCGATCTGGCCAAGCGGGCCGAGACCTACGGCTTCTCGCATGTCTGGACCTTCGACTCCCACATCCTGTGGGAGGAGCCGTACGTGATCTACAGCAAGATCCTCGACGAGACCCGCAAGGTGATCATCGGTCCGATGGTCACCAATCCGGCCACGCGCGATGTCACCGTGACCGCATCGACCTACGCGACTCTCAATGAGATGTACGGCAACCGCACGGTCGTGGGCATCGGTCGAGGAGATTCCGCCGTGCGCGTGACGAATGGCAAGCCGGTCACCGTGGCCGAACTGCGTCAGGCAGTCATCGATATCAAGGGCCTGGCCAACGGCGAGGCGATCGAGTACAAGGGCAACAGCATCCGCCTTCCCTGGGCCGGCGCCAGCAGGACTCCTGTCTACGTTGCTGCGTACGGGCCCAAGGTTCTCGCACTGACCGGCGAGGTCGGCGACGGCTTCATCCTCCAGTTGGCCGATCCCTCCATCGCCGACTGGACTATGTCCGCGGTACGCGAGGCCGCAACAGGAGCCGGTCGAAACCCTGACGACGTCTACATGTGCATCGCAGCTCCGGCCTACGTCACCGACGGATCTCCCGAGCAGCATGCGCACGCCCGTGACCAGCTGCGCTGGTTCGGCGGCATGGTCGGCAATCACGTGGCCGATATCGTCGAGAGATACGGCGATAGCGGTGCGGTGCCCCAGGCCCTTACCGACTACATCAAGGCCCGCAAGGGATACGACTACAACGAGCACGGGCAGGCGGGCAATTCCCACGCCGACTTCGTGCCCGATGAAATCGTCGATCGCTTCTGCATCATCGGACCTCCGGAGGAGCACATTCGTCGGCTCGAGGAACTCAAGGCCATGGGTGTCGACCAGTTCGCGCTCTACCTTCAGCATGACGATAAGGACCACACGCTGGCTGCCTACGGTGAGAAGATCATCCCCGCCGTGCAGGAGCACCTGCTGGCGAAGAGCTGACCGAGTTCCACTTACAGGAGTGAAATCTTCGTGACCGAGACTGCAGTCGTGCCGAGCGCGACACCTCCACGTGCGAGCACTGCCTCGCGCAGGTTGACGCGAGGCGTCGTGTCGGTGCTGTGGGCGCTGGCTGGGGTCGCCCTCGCGATTGTCATGTGGGAACTGGTCAAGTGGGTCGGCACCTTGGTGTCGCTGCCCTTCGATTCCGGCGACGAGACTATGCCCCACGTGTGGACCATCGTCGACGCGTTCTCGCAACCGGAGGTGCGCGGATCCGACACCACAGTGCTCCAGGCAGTGGTCGCCAGCGCCGCGCATTCACTCCTGATCGCCGCAGGTGGCTTCGTGATCGGCGTGAGCGTCGGCCTCCTGCTCGCGATCATCATGCAGCGGTTCTCCTTCATGGAGAGAGGGCTCCTGCCCTTCGTGATTGCCTCGCAGACGGTGCCCCTGATCGCGCTCGCACCGCTCATCGTGGGCATCGGCAATCGCATCAGCTTCGGGCCGATCCAGTGGGACACCACCTACTCGGTGATGTTCATTGCCGCCTACCTGGCCTTCTTCCCCCTCTCGGTCGGCGCCCTCCGCGGCCTGCACTCCCCCACGCCCACGTCGCTTGAGCTCATGCGCTCCTACGCGGCTACTCCGCGCCAGATGCTCTTCCGACTTCGCTTCCCCTCCTCGCTTCCCTACCTGGTGCCGGCCCTCAAGGTCTCTGCCGCCTCCGCCATCATCGGAACGGTCGTGGCCGAGATCTCGACAGGCGTCAAGGGTGGAATCGGGCGCCTGATCATCGAATACGCGCGCGAGGCCAGCTCGAATCCGGCCAAGGTCTACGTGGCAGTCCTCGGGGCACTCGTCCTGGGCCTCGTGGCCGCCGGCTTGGTGACCGCACTCGATCTGTACCTGACCCGCAATCTTCCGAAGGAAGGCAAGGCATGAGCGACACCACGGCAGTCAGCGCCAAGGGAATCTGGAAGGTCTTCAACGAAGGCCAGGCCAACGAGGTCACTGCACTCCAGGACGTCGACCTGACGGTGAGTCAGGGCGAGTTCATCTCCCTTATCGGTCCTTCGGGTTGCGGCAAGAGCACCCTGCTTCGCGTGATCGCGGATCTCACCGACGCCACCAAGGGCGAACTGACGGTGGCGGGCCTGCCCGTGCACGAGGCACGCAAGCAGCAGAGATACGGCATCGCCTTCCAGCAGGCGGCGCTCTTCGACTGGCGCACCGTCCGCCGGAATGTCGAGTTGCCGCTCGAACTGGCCGGTTGGGACAAGGCCAAGCGCAAGGATCGCGCACTGGAACTGCTGGAGATGGTGCAGCTCTCCGACTTCGCCGACCATCGCCCGTGGGAGCTGTCCGGCGGCATGCAGCAGCGCGTGGCCATTGCGCGCTCGCTGGCCGTCGACCCGCCGCTCCTGCTCATGGACGAGCCTTTCGGCGCCCTCGACGAGATGACCCGCGAGCGCATGCAGAACGAATTGCTGCGGATTCGCCTGGAGACCGGCAAGAGCATCATCTTCGTCACGCACTCGATCCCCGAGGCGGTGTACCTCTCGGATCGCGTGGTCGTCATGTCGCCGCGCCCCGGCCGCATCACCGACATCATCGACGTCCGGCTCGGCAATCGGAATGAGGACACTCGCGAGTCCGAGGCCTTCTTCGAGGCAGTAACCGCCGTGCGCGAGGCCCTCAGGGGTCGCACCGGCAGTGCGGGCAGCAGTGTCCGTGCCCGGGTGGGCGAGGTCTGATGCGCGGAAAGCTCCGGGCCCTCTGGCCGCCGATCCTCATCGCCGCGATCTTCCTGATCGCGTGGCAGCTCCTCGTCGTGATTCAGGATCTCAAGCCCTACCTGCTACCTGCCCCGACCCTGATCTTCAGCACGTTCACGAGCAGCATCGATCTGATGTTCAGCGCGGCGATCTACACCGGTTCCACGGCTCTCATGGGTCTTGTGTTCGGAACATTTATCGGTCTCGTCCTCGCACTTCTCGCGCAGCGTTTCGGCATCGTTAACAATCTGATAACTCCTCTCGCAGCAGGGCTCGCAGCCGTCCCGATCATCGCGTTGACCCCTATCCTCAACAACATGTTCGACATCACCAGCCGCACCCCACGCGTGCTGATCACCACGATCATCGTGTTCTTCCCGGTGTTCGTGAACGTGACCAAGGGCCTGATTCAGGTGCGACCGGTACAACTCGAGCTCATGCGGTCGATGAACGCCACCCCCCGTACGACACTGAGGGTTCTGCGCGTCCCGAATGCGATCCCGTTCTTCTTCACTGCGCTGAAGATCGCGGCACCCCTCGCCGTGATCGCTGCACTGGTCGCCGAGTATTTCGGCGGACCCCAAACCGGACTTGGCAGCCGCATCGCATCTGCGGCCGCCAATACTGCCTACGGTCGCGCGTGGGCATATGTGGTCGCTTCCATCATCACCGGCCTGGTGTTCTACCTGGTCGTCGTGATGGTGGAGAAGTGGACCACACCCTGGACGGGCCGTAGTACTACGGCCTGACAACTATTAGAAGGAGACAGTATGCGAGACATCGCACGCAACAAGTGGGTCCAGTTCGCTGGTCTCGCCACTGTTGGCGCACTTGCCCTCTCGGCATGTGGTGGCAGCAGCAGCAGTAGTTCTTCGGCAGCTACCGCTGCAGCCTCCG
Source organism: Actinomycetota bacterium (assembly GCA_041183645.1). Taxonomy (GTDB): domain Bacteria; phylum Actinomycetota; class Actinomycetes; order S36-B12; family S36-B12; genus CAIKZY01. The sequence continues at coordinate 10,085 of JBEGLG010000100.1, forward strand.
CAGCCGCTCCGGCCTCCTCGGCCGCCGCTGCCGCGTGCACCACTCCGACTCCCGTCAAGCTGCAGCTGCAGTGGTTCGTCCAGTCACAGTTCGCCGGCTACTACGCGGCCAAGGACATGGGCTACTACAAGGATGCCTGCCTCGACGTGACCATCCTCGAGGGTGGCGTCGACATCGTTCCGCAGACCGTGCTCGCCCAGGGCGGCGCCGACTTCGCGATCAGCTGGGTGCCGAAGGCACTCTCCTCGCGCGAGCAGGGCGCAGGCATCGTCGATGTCGCGCAGGTCTACCAGCGCTCGGGCACCCGCCAGGTTTCCTGGGCGGATTCGGGCATCAAGACCTCGGCTGACCTGAAGGGCAAGAAGGTCGGCAACTGGGGCTTCGGCAACGAGTACGAGCTCTTCGCAGGCATCTCCAAGGCCGGCCTTGATCCCGCATCCGACGTCGAGCTCGTCCAGCAGCAGTTCGACATGAAGGCACTGCTCAGCCGCGAGATCGATGCAGCCCAGGCAATGACCTACAACGAGTACGCCCAGCTGCTCGAGGCCAAGAACCCGAAGACCGGCAAGCTCTACACGCCCGAGGACTTCGCGATTCTCGACTGGAACACCGAGGGCACGGCCATGTACCAGGACGCCATCTGGGCCTCGCAGGAGCGCCTCGCTGACGCCGCCTACCAGGCCACGACCCAGGCATTCGTCCAGGCGTCGCTCAAGGGCTGGATCTACTGCCGCGACAATGCCCAGGCATGCGCGGACATCATCACCCAGAACGGCTCCAAGCTCGGTGCGAGCCACCAGCTCTGGATGATGAACGAGGTCAACAAGCTCATCTGGCCGTCGCCCATGGGCGTTGGCGTCGTTGATCCCGCACTCTGGGATCAGACGGTTGCAGTCGCTCTCGGCACCAAGAACCTCGACGGTGTCGCGATCATCAGCAAGCAGCCTGATGCAGAGGCCTACACCGACACCTACGCCAAGGCTGCCGATGCGGCACTCGAGGCCGAGGGCCTGAACGTCACCGGTGATGCATTCGCACCGGTCGAGGTCACCCTCAACGAGGGCGGTAACTAGTCCGAACCAGAAGGGCCCGGTGGCGACAGCCACCCGGCCCTTCTGCATGTTCGATCCTGCGGGATCGCAGGATTAGTCCAGCGATGCCATCACGTGCTTGATGCGGGTGTAATCCTCGAATCCGTACATCGACAGATCCTTGCCGTAGCCGGAGTGCTTGAATCCGCCGTGCGGCATCTCTGCCACGAACGGGATATGCGAGTTGATCCACACCACTCCGAAATCAAGTCTCTTGGCCATCCGCATCGCACGCCCGAAATCCTTGGTCCAGACCGAGGAGGCGAGCCCGTAACGGACTCCATTCGCCCAGCGCAGTGCCTCGGCTTCGTCGGTGAACTTCTGGACGGTCATGACCGGGCCGAATACTTCGTCCTGGATCATCTCGTCGTCCTGCTTCAGATGCGCCACCACGGTCGGCTCGATGAAGAATCCGGTACTGCCCTGTCTCTTGCCGCCGGCCACGATCTCGGCGTGCGACGGCGTGCGCTCGAGGAAGCCGAGCACGCGCTCCATCTGATTCACGTTATTCACCGGAGGGACGAACCCGTCTCCGCTTGGACCGCCAACGATGGTCGTGCTCGTGGAGCGTGCCTGCTCGGCGAGAGCCGCGACGAACTCGTCGTAGATCGGTGCCGCCACGAGGAGGCGCGTGGCCGCAGTGCAGTCCTGACCGGCATTGAAGTATCCGGCGAAGGCCAGCCACTCGGCGGCCGCGGCGACGTCGGCATCCTCGAAGATGACGATCGGCGCCTTGCCACCGAGTTCGAGGTGCACGCGCTTGAGATCGCGGGAAGCGGATTCCGCGACCTCCATGCCGGCGCGCACGGAACCGGTGATCGCCACCATCTGGGGAACCGGATTCTCGACCACGAGCTTGCCCGTCGATCGATCGCCGCAGATCACGTTCAGGACGCCGTCGGGCAGGGCTCCGGAGTTGCCGATGATCTCAGCCAGGCGAATGGTCGCCACCGGAGTGGTATCGCTGGGCTTGAGGACGACGGTATTGCCTGCGGCGATCGCCGGGCCGATCTTCCAGATGGCCATCGCCAGCGGGTAGTTCCAGGGAGTCACCTGACCGATGACGCCAATGGGCTCACGGCGGATCATGGAGGTGAAGCCCTTCATGTACTCGCCGGCCGAACGGCCTTCCAGGATGCGCGCGGCGCCGGCAAAGAAGCGCAGCTGGTCGATCATGGGCGGAAGCTCCTCGGCCATCGTCACCGAGATGGGCTTGCCGGTGTTCTCGCACTCGAGGGCGATGAGTTCGGCGCCATGGGCCTCCATGGCATCGGCGATCTTCAGCAGGGCCCGTTGGCGTTCTGCCGGCGTCGTGTCACCCCACACCTCGAAGGCAGCGGAGGCCGCCGCGTAGGCGGCGTCGACATCCGCGGGACCCGAGACCGGCGCCGTGGCGTAGACCTCCCCGGTCGTGGGATTCACCAGATCGCTGGTCTGGCCGCTTGCAGCATCGACACTGCTGCCATTGACGAAGTTGCGGACTGTGGGCACCGGGACTCCAAGGATGTGAAGGTGGTCGCCAGATTAGCCGCCAGACTACGCTTTCTAAGGTCAAGTCTCAGATTCGACACGGAATCCGTATGAAATCCGGTAAATCAGCACGAATTCGCTTGCTATGCCGCTCCGAGAAGCGGATGATCGGGACATGGCCTCCCGCGAACGCACCCCTGCCGTGGCCCTCGATGACGTCTCCAAGGCCATCATCGAGCAGCTGCAGCAGGACGGGCGTCGGCCCTACGCCACGATCGGCAAGGCCGTCGGCCTCTCCGAGGCGGCGGTACGACAGCGGGTTCAGAAGCTCACGGAATCAGGGGTCATGCAGATCGTGGCCGTCACTGATCCCATGCAGGTGGGCTTCTCACGGGCGGCCATGCTCGGCATCAGGGTAAGCGGTGATGCCGAGGCCGTGGCCGCGCAGATCGAAGGCATGCCCGAGGTCGACTACCTCGTGGTGTGCGCAGGGCAGTACGACATCCTGGCCGAGGTAGTGGCCGAGGATGACGATCACCTCCTCGAGATCGTCAATCGCAAGATTCGCGCCATCGAGGGAATCCGCTCGACCGAGACATTCGTCTATCTGAAACTGCGCAAGCAGATCTATACCTGGGGAACCCGATGACATCAACGCCGCAGTACGTGACCGAGCCCGGATACGACGCACTCGCAGACAAGGCGCGTGACCACCTCTGGATGCACTTCACGCGTCACTCCGTGTACTACGAGGGTGGTCACGTACCCATCATCGTGAAGGGCGACGGCTGCTACATCTGGGATGACCACGGACGCAAGTACTTCGACGGCCTCTCCGGCCTCTTCACCGTTCAGGTTGGCCACGGTCGCAAGGAACTCGGAGCCGCTGCGGCGAAGCAGATGGAAGAGCTTGCCTACTTCCCGATCTGGTCGTATGCCCACCGCCCGGCGATCGAGCTCGCCGAGCGGCTCGCCCATTACGCCCCCGGCGACCTCAACCGTGTCTTCTTCACCAGCGGCGGTGGCGAGGCTGTCGAGACTGCCTGGAAGCTGGCCAAGCAGTACTTCAAGCTGACCGGCAAGCCGACCAAGCACAAGGTCATCAGCCGTTCGATCGCTTACCACGGCACTCCGCAAGGTGCCCTGAGTATCACCGGCATTCCCGTCGCCAAGATCCCGTTCGAGCCGCTTGTCCCCGGCGGCGTCAAGGTCCCGAACACGAACTTCTATCGCGCACCCGACAATCTGCGCGATGATGAGAAGGCGTTCGGTCGCTGGGCTGCCGATCGCATCGCCGAGGCGATCGAATTCGAGGGTCCCGACAGCGTTGCGGCCGTGTTCTTGGAACCCGTGCAGAATTCCGGTGGCTGCTTCCCGCCGCCGCCCGGATACCTCGAGCGCGTGCGCGAGATCTGCGATGAGTATGACGTTCTCATGGTTGCCGACGAGACCATCTGCGCCTTCGGACGCATCGGTGACATGTTCGCGATGCGGCGCTTCGGGGTTGATCCCGACATCATCACGTGCGCCAAGGGAATGACGTCCGGCTACGCCGGACTGGGGGCCATGATCGCGAGCGAGCGACTCTTCGAGCCCTTCAAGCACGGCACTACGTCATTCCTGCATGGCTACACGTGGGGTGGTCATCCGATGGCCGCTGCCGTGGCCATGGCCAACCTCGACATCTTCGAGCGCGAGGATCTCAATGGCAATGTGCGTCGCAATGAGGGCGCGTTCCTGGCCACGCTGAACAAGTTGCGCGACCTGCCGATCGTCGGCGATGTGCGAGGAATGGGCTACTTCTACGGAATCGAACTCGTCAAGGACAAGGTCACCCGCGAGACCTTCAACGACGATGAGGCCGAGCGTCTGCTGCGCGGTTTCCTATCGAAGGCGCTCTTCGATGCGGGCCTGTACTGCCGAGCCGACGATCGTGGCGACCCGGTGGTGCAGCTCGCTCCCCCGCTCATCGCCGGCCAGAAGGAATTCGACGAGATCGAGGGCATCCTGCGCTCGGTTCTCACCGAGGCCTGGACAATTCTCTGAGCGGCTCAGATGCTCACGTACCCGGGTCCACTCCACGGACCCGGGTACGTCGCATTCCCGACAATGCCGTCAACAAGGTGGCAGCGCTCCACCACGTGCTGGACTCCGGCCTCGTGGCCCACGTGGCGGTGGTCGACGAGGGTCAGCCGTTCGTCATTCCTGTCGCCTATGCCCGTCGCGACAACGAGGTGCTCTTCCACGGCTCGAAGGCCTCTCGCCTGTTCACCTCCCTCGCTGCCGGGCAGCCGACCTGCCTGACCGTGACCCTGCTCGACGGACTCGTGCTCGCACGAAGCGCCTTCGAGTCGAGCATGAACTACCGCTCGGCTATGGTTCTCGGCGTCGCACGTCTACTCGAGGGCGACGAAGAACTCGATGCCCTTCGCGTAATCACCGAGCACCTGATCCCCGGGCGCTGGGCCGAGATCCGCCATCCTGCGCCGAAGGAGCGCGCAGCCACCATCACGCTCGCCCTGAACCTCGACGAATGCTCGGTGAAGATGCGCACTGGCGGCCCCAATGACGTGCCGAGCGACCTGACTGATCCGTTCTACTCGCGGGTCTGGGGTGGGCACGTTCCGCTGCACGAGTCATTCGGGCAGCCGGTGCCCGATGACCACTGCGTCACCGATATGCCGATTCCCCCCTACATCGACCAGTGGCACCGATGACCGACTAGCGGTAAGCGGCGATACC
>JBEGLG010000101.1:0-7868 GCA_041183645.1 Actinomycetota bacterium
GAGCCGGCCTCGTCGATGAGATCGATGGCCTTGTCGGGAAGCTGGCGATCGGAGATGTAGCGATCGGACAGGCGAGCCGCTGCCTCGAGTGCGCCATCGGTGATCGACACGCGGTGGTGCGACTCGTAGCGATCGCGCAGGCCCTTGAGGATCAGGACGGTGTGCACGACATCGGGTGCCGCGACCTGGATCGGAGCGAAGCGGCGCTCGAGCGCTGCATCCTTCTCGATGTGCTTGCGGTACTCGTCGAGAGTGGTGGCACCGATGGTCTGCAGCTCACCGCGCGCGAGCATCGGCTTGAGAATGCTGGCTGCGTCGATCGCGCCCTCAGCCGCGCCTGCGCCCACGAGCGTGTGCATCTCGTCGATGAACAAGATGATGTCGCCGCGGGTGCGGATCTCCTTGAGCACCTTCTTTAGGCGCTCCTCGAAGTCACCGCGGTAGCGGCTGCCGGCCACGAGTGCGCCGAGATCGAGGGAGTACAGCTGCTTGTCCTTGAGGGTCTCAGGAACATCGCCGCGGACGATATCTTGCGCGAGGCCCTCGACGATGGCGGTCTTGCCGACACCGGGCTCGCCGATGAGCACCGGGTTGTTCTTCGTGCGGCGCGAGAGCACCTGCATGACGCGCTCGATCTCCTTCTCGCGACCGATCACCGGATCGAGCTTGCCCTCGCGGGCAGCGGCGGTGAGATTGCGACCGAACTGATCGAGAACAAGCGAGGTGGACGGCGTGCCCTCGGCGGGGCCGCCCGATGCTGCGGGCTCCTTGCCCTGGTAGCCGCTGAGCAGCTGGATGACCTGCTGGCGCACGCGATTGAGATCAGCGCCGAGCTTGACCAGCACCTGAGCCGCGACGCCCTCGCCCTCGCGGATGAGACCGAGCAGGATGTGCTCGGTGCCGATGTAGTTGTGGCCGAGCTGGAGTGCCTCGCGCAGCGAGAGCTCGAGCACCTTCTTGGCACGCGGGGTGAAGGGAATATGGCCGGACGGCGCCTGCTGGCCCTGGCCGATGATCTCCTCGACCTGCTGACGCACGGCCTCGAGCGAGATGCCGAGGGACTCCAGGGCCTTGGCGGCAACACCCTCGCCCTCATGGATCAGGCCGAGAAGGATGTGCTCAGTGCCGATGTAATTGTGGTTGAGCATGCGGGCTTCTTCCTGCGCCAGCACGACCACCCGACGGGCCCGGTCAGTAAACCGCTCGAACATCGCTCACACTCCATCTCACTGTGCCTAGGCCGCAGGTAATGACAGCCATGGTATCCGCCAGGACGAACCTCGCTCAGTCGATACAACCACGCCCCAGGGGGCGAATCTTCCCGTGGCGATACGCCCACCGCGAACACTGTTGGACTTCCTGTAATCCGGCCGAAATACGGGATGCGCCAGGATTACTCCCGTGACCGTAAACGCTTCCATGCCCGCCGCGGATTCGGCGGCCGATCTGCGCGCCCAGATCCGCGAGCTCGGGCAGCTGCTGGGCGAGACCATCAGCCGGCAGGTGGGTCCCGAGACCCTCGAACTGGTCGAGCGGGTGCGCCACCTGGTGCGCGAGGACCCTGCTGCCGCGGCCACCCTGATCGACTCCGTCGACCTCGGACGGGCCACGACCTTGGCCCGCGCCTTCTCCATCTACTTCGATCTCGCGAATATCGCCGAGCAGGTCGAGCGCTCGCGCGATGTCGAGGCTCGCCGGCGCAGCCAGGGCGGCCCGCTCAGCATGGTCACCCGGGCCGTGACTGCCGAGGGAGTCGATGCCCAGGCGGTGCGACACCTGGCCGAGACCCTGGCGGTGCGCCCGGTCTTCACCGCTCACCCCACCGAGGCCGCGCGCCGTTCGGTGCTCGTCAAGCTGCGTCGCATCGCCGACGTGCTGCTGCAGTCCGACAACCCCGATCGCGATCAGCGTCTCGCCGAGCTCGTCGACCTGCTCTGGCAGACCGATGAACTGCGCCTGGAGCAGCCGCAGGTACTCGACGAAGCGCGCAACGCGCTCTACTACCTCGACGATCTCACTCGCGGCCCCATCACCGCAGTGCTCGGCGACCTCGCCGCGACCTTCTCCCATCTCGGCGTCGAGCTCGATCCCACGTCACGCCCGCTGACCTTCGGCTCCTGGATCGGCGGCGATCGCGACGGCAATCCATTCGTCACCCCCGAGGTCACCGAGGACGTCCTCGTCTTCCAGCGCGATCACGCCGTACTCGACCTCATGCCGATCATCGACGGACTTCTCGAGGATCTCTCCATCTCCGAGCGCATCGCCGGAGCCAGCCAGTCACTGCGCGACTCAGTCGCCTTCGATCTCACGGCCCTGCCTGATCTCGACGGACGCTTCCTGCGCATCAACGCCGAGGAGCCGGTGCGCCTGAAGCTCACCATCATCCGCATGCGCCTGCGCCTGACGCGCGAGCGCCTGCTGGTCGGCGGTCCGCACGTGGCCGGCCGGGATTACGCCTCGACCGACGAGCTGCTCGACGATCTCATGCTGATCCGCGCCGATCTCCTGGTGAACAAGGGCAGCCTGGCCGCGCACGGAGTTCTCGACTCGGCCATCCGCACGATCGCGGCCATCGGACTTCCCCTGGCCACGCTCGATGTCCGCGAGCATGCGGCGAAGTACCACCACGCGGTCGGGCAGCTCATCGACCGCCTCGGCGAGCACAGCACTGCCTACGCCGACATGCCGCGCGAAGCACGCATGCATGCGATCACCGCCGAGCTGCACTCACTTCGCCCGCTGGCACCGACTCCCCCGCCACTTGATGCCGATGGCATGACTACCTACCGCACCTATGTCGCCGTGCGCGAAGCACTCGATCGCTTCGGCTCTCGCGCCATCCAGCAGTGCATCATCTCGATGACCACGGGTGCCGACGACGTGCTCGCCGCGGTGATCATCGGGCGCGAGGCCGGCCTGGTCGACACCGTGGCCGGGCGCAGCCGCGTCGACTTCGTGCCCCTGCTCGAGACCTGCGAGGAACTCCGCAGTGCGGGCGACATCCTCGACACTCTCTTGAGCACCCCCGCCTACCGAGCCCTCGTCACCTCGCGCGGCGAGGTTCAGGAGGTCATGCTCGGTTATTCGGATTCCAATAAGGACGCCGGCATCACCACCTCGCAGTGGGAGATCCACCTCGCCCAGCGCCGACTGCGCGATATCGCCGCGAAGCATGGCGTGCGCCTTCGCCTCTTCCACGGTCGCGGCGGCACCGTGGGTCGCGGCGGCGGCCCGACCTACGACGCGATCCTGGCCCAGCCGGCCGGCGTACTCGACGGCGAGATCAAGGTGACCGAGCAGGGCGAGGTCATCTCCGACAAGTACCTGCTGCCCACCCTGGCGCGCGACAATCTCGAGCAGATGCTCGCGGCCGTCATCGACGCCTCCCTGCTGCACCGCGATGCGCGTTCCGCTGCCGATACCCGGCAGAAGTGGGACGACGTCATGGATCTCGCCTCGGCATCCGCTCAGCGCGCCTACCGCGGACTCATCGACGATCCTCAGCTGCCGTCGTACTTCGCCCTCTCGACCCCGGTCGAGGAATTCGGCGCCATGCACCTGGGCTCGCGCCCGTCGCGTCGTCCCGACACCGCTGCCGGCATCTCCGGGCTGCGCGCCATTCCGTGGGTCTTCGGCTGGACCCAGTCACGCCAGGTCGTGCCGGGCTGGTTCGGCGTCGGCGCCGGCCTCGCTGCGGCGCGCGCGGCAGGCCACGGCGAGGAACTGCGCACGATGTACCGCGAGTGGCATTTCTTCCGCAACTTCATCTCCAATGTCGAGATGACCCTGGCCAAGACCGATCTGCGCGTGGCCGAGCAGTACGTCACCGGGCTGGTACCCGAGGCTCACCGCCGGCTCTTCGAGGTGATTCGGTCGGAGTACTCGAGCACGGTCAGCGAGATCCTGCAGATCACCGGCGAGGCCGGCCTGCTTGAGCACAATCCGAGCCTGGCGCGCACGCTCGAGATTCGCGATACCTACCTGCTGCCCCTGCACAACCTGCAGGTCTCACTGCTCGAACGCGTGCGTGCGGTGCGCGAGAGCGGCGCCGAGCCCGATCAGGAGCTCAGGCGTGCACTCTCGGTGACGGTCAACGGCATCGCTACCGGCCTGCGCAACACCGGCTGATCAGCGCGCGAAGTAGCGCTCAATGCCGGCAGCCAGCCACTGGGCGTACTGCTGCTGACCGGCGGCCGACGACATGCGCCGGGCATCCGAGGCGTTGCGCATGTTGCCGACCTCGATGATCGTGGTCGGCACCTTGCTGAAGTTGATCGTCGACTGATCACCGCGAATCTGCAGCTGGTTCGCGATGTAGTTCGCGGGATTACCGCCTGCGGCCGTCATTCCGGCGAGCATCGCCTTCGACAGCCTGCGATCGACCTTGTAGGTATCGGTGGTCCAGCCCTTGATACGGGTCGGCGCGATCGCGAAGAATCCGTGCGCGTTGGCAGGCGCGCCATCGGCATGAATCGCGATCATCGCATCGGCCTTGTGCTGATTCGCGAAGCCTGCTCGATCCCACACGCACGGCCCGTAGGCGTTTCGCGAGTTCGAGGTTCGGGTCATCAGCACCGTGGCGCCCTGCGCCTCCAGGATCGGCTTCAGCCGGTTCGCCACCTTCCACGTGAAGGTCGCCTCGGGAAACCCGGCATTCGTGGCGGTACCGGTCGTATTGCAGTTCTTGACGATCGAGCCGTTGAAGCGGGTCTGCGCGATCTGCTTCCGGAACTGCGGATTCGAGTTGCCGAGCTGATGACCGGGATCGAGGACGATCACCTTCCCCGCGAGCGCGCCATCGGCCGCGTGAGCGGGAACAGCGGCGAGCAGCAGGGGCAGGGCCAGGAGTGCGATGAGCGCTCGGCGCATCAGAGCACCAGCAGCATCCGGTTGTTGCCGAGCGTGTTGGGCTTGACCCATTCCAGTTCGAGGAATTCCGCGACGCCTTCATCATAGGACTCGAGCAGCTGCTCGAAGACTGCCGGCTCGACCGGCGTGCCGTCGATCTCGACGAACCCATGCCGGGCGAAGAAGTCCATGGCGAAGGTGAGGCAGAACACTCGCTTGATGCCGAGTTCGCGAGCCCGGTCGAGCAGGCTCATGAGAATCGCCGAGCCGACGCCGGTGCGGATCGAGCCCGGTCGCACCGCGACCGTGCGCACCTCCGCGAGATCCTCCCAGAGCACGTGCAGGGCACCGCAGCCGATGACCTCGCCATCGGCCTCGGCGACGACGAACTCCTGCACGCTCTCGTAGAGAGTGACGGTGGCCTTGCGCAGCAGCTTCTGGCCGTCGCCCGCGTAGGTGTCGACGAGCTCGCGAATCGCCTTGACGTCAGCGGTCGTCGCGCGACGCACGACCAGCGCGCTCATCTCAGCGTTCCGGCTTCACGAGCGGGAAGAGGATGGTCTCGCGAATGCCGAGGCCGGTGAGCGACATCAGCAGTCGATCGATGCCCATGCCGACGCCGCCCGACGGCGGCATGCCGTACTCGAGGGCACGCAGGAAGTCCTCATCGAGCTGCATGGCCTCATCGTCGCCCTTGGCCCCGAGTTCGGCCTGCTCGACGAGTCGCTGACGCTGGATCACCGGGTCAACGAGCTCGGAGTAGCCGGTGGCCTGCTCGTAGCCATTGACGTAGAGATCCCACTTCTCGACGCGGCCGGGCTTCGTGCGGTGCTCGCGCACCAGCGGCGACATGTCGAGCGGGTAGTCCATGACGAAGGTCGGACCAGTGAAGGTCGGAATGACGTAGTGCTCGAAGAGCTCCTCGACCAGCTTGCCCGCGATCCAACGTGGCGCGTAGTCGATGCCGGCCTTGTCGCAGAGCGCGCGAAGCTCGGCGACCGAGGTCTCGGGAGTGAGCTCGACGCCCACCGCGGCCGAGGTGGCCTCGTAGAGCGAGATCTCCGGCCACTCGCCCGAGAGATCGAGCTCGGTGCCGTCGAAATGGGTCACGACTGTCGAGCCGGTGGCCGCTACGGCAGCCTCCTGAATGAGCTCGCGAGTAGTGCGTGCCATGTCGCGGTAGTCGGCGTAGGCCTCGTAGAACTCGAGCATGGCGAACTCGGGCGAGTGAGTGGAGTCCGAGCCCTCATTGCGGAAGTTGCGGTTGATCTCGAAGACCCGCTCGATGCCGCCGACGACGGCCCGCTTGAGGAACAGCTCGGGAGCGATGCGCAGGAACAACTCGATGTCGAAGGCATTCGAGGTGGTGACGAACGGACGCGCGGCAGCGCCACCGTGCATGGTCTGCAGCATCGGAGTCTCGATCTCGACGTAGTCGCGAGACTCGAAGCTGCGCCGCAACTGCGACACCACTGCCATGCGCGTGCGTGCCATCTGGCGTGCCTCGGGTCGCATGATCAGGTCGACATAGCGCTGCCGGATGCGAGTCTCCTCGCTGAGATCCTTGTGCGCGACCGGCAGCGGGCGCAGGGCCTTCGAGGCCATCTGCCAGGAGTCGGCCATCACGGAAAGCTCGCCGCGCTTGGAGGTGATGACCTCGCCGTGCACGAAGACGGTGTCGCCGATGTCGACGAGCTCCTTCCACTGCTCGAGGGCCTCCTCGCCGACATTGGCGAGAGAGAGCATGGCCTGGAGTTCGGTGCCGTCGCCTGAACGCAGGGTGGCGAAGCAGAGCTTGCCCGTATTGCGGGAGAAGAGGACACGGCCGGCAATGCCGACAAGGTCACCGGTCGCGTGATCGGGCTCGTGATGGCCATGCCTGGCGCGAACTGCCGGAATCGTGGTGGTGACGGGGACGCCAACCGGGTACGGCTCGATGCCGAGCTCGGCCAGGCGCTCGCGCTTCTCACGGCGGATCCGCATCTGCTCGGGCAGATCGTCCTCGGAGTCGTGCGCCTGGTCGGCCGGGGCCGTGGTCTCGTTCGTCACGAGAGAAAGATATCGGGCAGGCGGCAGAGCCCTAGACCGCGTTCTTCTCGAACACCAGGCGAAGGCCGATCAGGGTCAGATCGGGCTCGTAGTGGGTGATGGTGCGGGACTCGGGCACCACGATCGGCGCCAGGCCGCCGGTCGCCACCACAGCGGTCACCTCACCGAGCTCGGCACAGATGCGATCGACGAGACCGTCGACCTGGCCGGCGAATCCGTAGAGCGCCCCCGACTGCAGGGCCTCGACCGTGTTCTTGCCGATGGCCGAGCGCGGACGCACGAGTTCGACCTTGCGAAGCTGAGCCGCCCGCTGAGCGAGAGCGTCGAGGGAGATCTCGATGCCGGGAGCCAGGGCACCGCCGAGGAACTCACCCTTCGCAGAGACGACATCGAGATTAGTCGACGTGCCGAAGTCGACGACGATGCAGGGGCCACCGAAGAGGTGGTGCGCGGCGATGGTGTTCACGATGCGATCGGCGCCGACCTCCTTCGGATTGTCGGTGAGAACCGGCACGCCGGTCTTGATCCCCGGCTCGATGATGACCTTGGGTGTATCGGCGAAGTAGCGCTCGAGCATCAGGCGCATCTCGCGCAGCACGGCCGGCACGGTCGAGCACAGTGCGATGCCGGTGATCTCGCCGGCGCCCTCCAGCAGACCGCGGAAGGTCAGCGCGATCTCGTCGGCGGTGGTGCGAGCGTCGGTCTTGGTCCGCCAGGAGCGAGTCATTCGATCGCCGTCGAAGAGCCCGATCACGGTGTTCGTATTGCCCACGTCGATTGCTAGAAGCATTGCTATGTCTCCTGCCGAAGGTCAGCGCCGATGTCCAATACTGGCGCAGAGTGCGTGAGGGCTCCGACAGCGAGGTAGTCGACGCCTGTCTGCGCAACCTCGCGGGCGACCGCGATCGACAGCCCGCCGGAGGCCTCGAGCTTCGCCCGACCGCCGTTGCGGCGTACGGCCTCGATCA
>JBEGLG010000102.1:0-7022 GCA_041183645.1 Actinomycetota bacterium
CAGTGCGCATCGAGCGAGTCGACTCCGTCGTGGTCACCCGCGTGGTGGGCGAGCCCGCCCGTCATCAGCCCGGCGGCGCTGCCTCCGAGGTAGTGCTCACGATTGGCTGGGGAGCCGTCAGCCGCATTGACCTCGAGCCGGCCACCTGCGGCGATCCCTCCTGCGAGGCCGATCACGGCTACACCGGCACCTCGAGCAACGACGATCTCTCCCTGCGGGTCTCCGAGGTGGCCGACGGCGCCGAGGTGGTGGCGCAGGCGCTGGCCTTCGCGGCTGCTCTCTCGCACGCCACCGCGGCACGACTGCGCTAGTGCGCGGCCTGGCCGACGTCCCTGCCTCGGCAGCGGCCTGCCTGGGGGTTCCGGGATTCACCGACACCCTCGGGCTCGGCAACGCCCGCCATGCCCTGATCATCCTCATCGACGGCCTGGGCTGGAACGCGCTCACTGCGCACGCGGCACTCGCACCTGGCCTGGTCTCGACCCATCATGACTCCTGCGCCATCTCGACTGTCTTTCCGTCGACTACGCCGGCAGGCCTCGGCACCCTGGGCACCGGGATGCTCCCGGGCGCCCATGGCATGGTCGGCGCGAGCTTCTGGCTGCCGGAGGCGGGGGAGATCCTCACCCCGCTGCACTGGAACGACGGTGTCACGCCGCTCGCCGTGCAGCCCGAGGCCACGGTCTTCGAGCGTGCTGCGCGGCACGGTGTCGAGGTCACCACTGTCGCTCCGGGCGCCTATTCCGACTCGGGCCTGACTCGGGCCGTGCTGCGAGGCGGCACATACGAGGCTGCTGATTCCCTCGCGGCGCGAGTCGAGCATGCGCATCGACTCGTGCGATCTGACTCGCGCACGCTGACCTATGTCTACTGGCCTGATCTCGATCGCACCGGGCACGCGCGTGGTGTCGGCTCACCCGAATGGCAGGCCGACCTGATTCAGGTCGACAGGCTCATTCAGCAGATCTCCGAGGCACTGCCGTCAGGAGCGGTGGCGATCGTCACGGCCGATCACGGCATGGTGAACTGCGATGAGCGGATCAGCATCGACGATGATCCGATGCTCTCCTCGGGAGTCGAGCGCATCGCCGGAGAGCCACGGATGCGCCACGTCTATGTTCGCGAGGGAGCGCAAGCCGACGTCACGGCCTCCTGGAGGAGTCGGCTCGAGGGCAAGGTCGATATTCGCACCCGCGATGAGCTGATCGACTCGGGAATCCTCGGCGACGTGGATCCCGATATCGCGGATCGTGTGGGCGACATCGTCGCGATCTCGCGGGGCACGACCTTGCTCACGAGCTCATTCGATCTGCGGGTCTCCGCATTGATCGGTCAGCACGGCGCGATGACCGATGACGAGATGAGGATCCCGGCGATCATCATGCGCGGGACGGGCTAAGCGGCTACTGATCCTCGCCGCGCGTGGCGCCGAACAGGATTTCGTCCCAGCTGGGAACGCTGGCGCGTCGACCCTTGGCCTTCGGCTTCGCGGCCTTCTTCGCCGGCGTCTTGGCGACCGGGACGTCGAGGGTCTCCTGCACGCTCGCGGCGGTGGTCTCGACGATGATCTCGCTCTCGACAACCTCGATCACCTCGACGACGTCGATGATCTCCTCGCGAGTGATGGCGACGGTCTCGCTCGGCTCGCTCGGTACGGCAACCAGATGCGGACGGGAGAGCGACTGCGACTGACGCAGGGTCTCGATGATCTCGGAGTCGTCGACAACAGCGACCGGCGCGTCGTCAGTGATGAAGTCGATCTCGTCGGAGTCGGGCTCGACCAAGGTGACGCCCATGAGGTGCCGAGCAGTCTCATCGAGCGGGTGCAGATTGCTGCCCGAGTTATCGAAAGTCCAGCTGGCGCGTGCATTGCCCGCACCGCGTGCGTAGGCCACCGTGACGATCCACTTGGCATCCTCGCGGCGCCAGGAGTCCCACTCGACTGAATCGAGGTCGACGCCATCCGATGCGAGCACTGCCTGTGCGCTCGCCGCCAGGGTCACGCCGGAGCGCACCTCGACAGCCTGGGCACGATCGGCGATGTAGGCACGCTCGGCGAGCGGCGGGCCGGCATAGCGCTCGACCTTGTCGAGTTCCCAGCCCATCTCTGCGGCGACGACGTCAGGAGAGGCCCCGGCGCGGACGCGGGCCTGGATCTCCTTGGGGCTGAGCGGTTGCAGGATGACTCCTCGTGTGACGGATGTTCTGCGGACAACCTACCGCTAAGCGCGGGACTCGTGGGGCATCGGTTCAGTTCGCGTCGGAGTCATCGAAGCTGCCGGCCACCGGACCGGGGATCGGATCCCAGGTGCCGGAGAAGACAGGTGGTTCGATTCCGCTGCGGACGTGATGCTCCAGGTGGGTGCGGAAGATCCAGGCCAGTGCGAAGGCAACGGTGGCACCGGCCAGGGAGACGGCGAAGCCCGCGCGCACGTCGATGGCATCGATCACCACGCCCGCCAGGGCGCTGCCCGCGGCGAAGCCGAGAGTGATCCCCGACATCGCCCAAGTGATGCCCTCGGTGATGCGTTCCGGAGCCACGAGGCGCTCGGCCAGGGAGAACTGGGTGATGAGCGACGGAGCGACGGCCACGCCGGCAAGGAACGCGGCCACGATGCTCACGAGGATCGAGTAGTCAATGAGTCCGGGAACCATGGCCAGGGCCAGGCAGCCGATCGCCCACTGTGCCTGGCGAGGCAGGCTCGCGGGCCAGTGCCGCGTGCCGAACCAGAGTCCGCCCAGCATCGACCCGACGGCCCACATGGCGAGAACGATGCCGCTCGCGTTCGGTGCACCTTGCTCGCGTGCGAAGGCAGGAACCGCCACCTCGTACGCACCGAACATGACTCCCACCCCGGCGAGGGTGAGTACGACGACAGGCAGTCCATTGCTCATCAGTCCGCCGCGGGGGTGAGGCGACAGATGACGCGCCGGAGTCGGCTGCGTGGAGCGCAGGGTCGCGAGCGCGAGTCCGAACACGATGGTCATCACGGCGCCGGCAATCAGCGGTGCGGCCGGATCGACGACCGCGGCTAGTGACGCAGTGATCAGCGGGCCGAGTGCCCAGTCGATCTCATCGAAGGTGCTTTCCATCGCGAATGCGGTGCGCACCTGCGCTTCGTCGGCAATATGCGCCCACCGCGCGCGGATCATGCTGCCGACCGCGGGCATGAAGGCCCCGGCCACGGCAATGAGCGCGCCGCAGAGAATGAGCGGCAGATCGCGACGCATGCACTCGACGAACGCGAGGGTGAAGATCGCGTTGACGATGCACAGGATCGGCAGAACACGTGACTGCCCGAGTCGGTCGGACACGCGACTGCTCAGGATCGTCGCGGAGGACGCGCTGATCTGGAAGGCCGCGGTCATCGCTCCCGCAATGGCGAAGGAGTCGGTCTGCGCGCTGACGAACAAGATGATGGACAGCACCACCATCGCCGCAGGGAGCCGCGCGAGTAGGCCGATGGCGGAGAAGCGTGCAGCACCGGGAATGCGCAGGATGTCGCGATAGGGCGCGAGCATGATCAGTCGAGCCTGCGCAGCTCAGCCGAGTACTGATGCACGTTGCGCACGTAACTGTCGACCGCATGCTCGAAGTCGTCGTCGCCGATCGCGTTCTCGACAATGGTGACCGGAACGCCGAGCGCCTTGGCGTGGGGAGGCACAGTCTTGTTGTTGGGCACCATTGCGCAGGCGCCGACCAGGGCGTGCGGACCGACCTCGACCCGGTGCAGGATCACCGAGCCTGAGCCGATGAGCGAGTGGTCATGGATCGTGCAGCCCTCGAGGTGAGCATTGTGACCGACCACGCAGCGATTGCCGACAGTGGTGGGGATGCCCCGTGACACGTGAATGACAGTGCCGTCCTGGATGGAGGTCTGGGCACCGATGACGATCGGGGCATGGTCGCCGCGGAGTACCGCGGTAGGCCAGATACTCGACTCGGGGCCGACCGTGACATCGCCGATGATCACCGCGTCGGGGTGCACGAAGGCGGACGGGTCGATGCGGGGGACCAGCTCCCCGAGGGCGTAGATCGGCATGGCCGAACGGTACCGCGACACGCTGGGGGTATCCCCGAGTTGGCGCCTGGCCGTGGGTGGGGCACAATCTGCGCGCCGACACAGGGAACAAATCCTGTCTCCGAGATGTTGGCGGTGGAACACAGGCAAGGAAGGGATTCACCATGGCAACCGACTACGACGCACCGCGCAAGACCGACGAGGAGCTTGCCGAGGATTCCCTCGAGGAGCTCAAGGCTCGGCGTGCCGACAAGGCGTCGTCAGCCGTCGATGTCGATGAGGCTGAGCTTGCCGAGAATCTCGAGCTGCCCGGCGCTGACCTGTCCGACGAGAGCCTGACCGTTCGGGTCCTGCCGCGTCAGGCCGATGAGTTCACCTGCTCGAAGTGCTTCCTGGTGCATCACCGCAGCCAGCTCGATCACGAGGGCAAGACCGGCCCCGTGTGCACCGAGTGCTCCTGAGCGACTGAGCTCGGCTCCTCAGGCGCGACTCAGCGTCGGGCGGCGTGACTGCTACGCGGTGTGCTCGCCTCGCTTGTTCACGAATCGGTAGACCTCGACCTCGACAACCGCTGCTGTCGCAGCAGTGATGATGGTCCAGGTGAGCGCACGCGTGAACTTCACCTGCGGATCACGGGTGTCGGGTGCGTCAGTGCCGGTGACCAGGCGATAGCCCGTGGTCAGCACCTTGCGCACCAGCATGGTGGCGCCGAAGGCGACGATGGGCGCGATCACGTGCACCATCGGATTGACCTGGGGCTCGTTGCTCTCGATCTCGGCTGCGCTCATGCCGTCATGCTAGGGCAGCGGCCAGCTCGACGGGTCGTGCAGTGGTCAGGATCCAGGCAGGGTGAGGGTCGTCGACATCGTCGATCGTGATGATCGCACCGGAGCCGCTGTGCCAGGAGCGCAGCAGCGAGAACCGCCGCGGATCCGCATCACGCCCGCGGGCGAGCCGAAACGCCGCCGGGTCCAAGGCCGAAGCCGACACGACGTGAGCGAGCTCGATCACGGCGGGCCCGGCCCGCAGGTGAGTGCTGCTGACCTCAATCGTCGGGGAAGTGGCGAGCAGTGCCCAGATGGCCAGGATCGATGCTCCGATGAAGACGATCGCCCCGACTCGGGTGCCGAAGGGCGCACCGTAGGCGACCGCCACCATGGCCACCAGTGCCTCGACGATCACGTAGACGTACGCGCGCGGAGTCAGGCGCTCGCGAAAGCGCACATCTCCGGTGTTCATGACGGCAGCCTCTCATGAGGCGCTGGAGTAGGGTCAACGAGTGATCCAGGTGCCCGACGATGCCGTCGTTCCCGAGCGTCCCGACCACGCCCCGGCACCGGGGGATTCCATCCCCTCGCACTTTCGCTGGTGCTTCGGCTGCGGCGAGGACCATCCGACCGGCCTTCATATGAAGATGACCGCAGGCGAGGGCCTGACCGTACGCGGGGTCTTCACGGTCACCGAGAATCATCAGGGCGCACCCGGCCTGGCTCACGGCGGCGTGCTCGCCACCGCATTCGACGACGTGCTCGGCGGCCTCAACTGGCTGATCGGCTACCCGGTGGTCACCGGTCGGCTCGAGACCGAGTACCGGCGGCCGGTGCCGGTCGGCTCGACCTTGAGCATCGTCGCGCAGATCGACGGCATCAAGGGCCGCAAGGTCTTCACCAGTGCCGCGGGATTCCTCGACGATGGTCAACTGGCTGTCCGGGCCTCCGCCCTGTTCATCCAGGTGCCCATCGAGCACTTCCTCGAGAATGGCAATCGCGAGCAGGTCGAGCTGGCTATCGCGGATCGTGCGAACGGCGGGCCGTCGTGGCGGGCCGGCGAGTCGGCCGGCATGAACTGGGATGTCGCACCATGAGTGTTCCCGTGCTCATCACGCGTCTCGACAGCACGTTGCCGCTGCCCGCATACGAGCATCCCGGCGATGCCGGCCTCGACCTTCGCGCTGCCGAGCCCGTCAGCATCGCCCCGGGCGAGCGTGCCCTCGTGGCCACCGGCATCGCCATCGCACTTCCCGCGGGCTATGCCGCGTTCGTGCATCCGCGGAGCGGACTCGCCCTGCGCGCCGGTCTCGGCATGGTGAATGCACCGGGTGTCATTGACGCGGGCTATCGAGGCGAGATCAAGGTGATCCTGGTGAACCACGACCTTCGCGACACCATCGAGATCGCGCACGGTGATCGCATTGCGCAGCTCGTCATCCAGCAGGTCGAGTGCGCCGAGCTCATCGAGGTCACCGAGCTTCCGGGCTCGCATCGCGGCGGCGGGGGATTCGGGTCCACAGGCGGCCATGCCAAGGTGGAAGGATGAGTGCCATGACAGATCGCAGCAAGGGTCCCTGGGATGAGTCCGAGGTCGACTTCAATGACGGTGTCGAGCGCGTCAACCTCGGCGGGCTTCTGGTGACCGGCATGCCCGGAGTCGATGTCCAGGTGCAGGTCGACCAGGCTTCAGGCAATGTCGTGCAGCTGACCTTCGCCGGCTTCGAGGGCGCTGTGCAGATTCAGCCCTACGCGGCACCGAAGTCCGGTGGCTACTGGGAGACCGTGCGCGGAGAGATCCTCGCCGGCATCAACGGCTCAGGCGGCCTGGTCGAGACTGTCGAAGGCCCCTTCGGTCCCGAGCTCCATGCCCAGGTGCACGACGAGTCGGGGCACCTCGTGCCCGCGCGCTTCGCCGGCATCGACGGGCCCCGCTGGTTCCTGCGCGCCGTGTTCCTCGGCGCCGCAGCGCGTTCGGGCAATGCGGCTGCCGCACTCGAGAATGTCGTGCGCTCGTTGGTCGTCGTGCGCGGTCGCGAGGCCATGGCGGCCGGCTCGGCGATTCCCATGCGCCTTCCCGATGCCCCGGTGGCACCGGCCACGGTCAGTGTTCCGGTCATCGATCCCTTCGAGCGAGGCCCCGAGATCACGGAGATCCGTTGACGGGTCTGCGCACGCGACTGACCCGCTGGAATCGCAGCCAGGCGGAGCTCGAGGCTGAGGAACTCCTCGA
>JBEGLG010000103.1:0-4147 GCA_041183645.1 Actinomycetota bacterium
AGATCACCGCGCTTGGCGAAGGTGATCAGACGCTCGGCCAGCGGGCGGAGCCGCTTTGCCTTCGCCTCGGTGGTGGTGATGCGGCCATGCTCGAACAGCGCAGTGGCCAGGTTGGCCAGCATGAGCCGCTCGTGCGCCGGGCTGCCGCCGAGGCGGGGACCCTTAGTAGGCGTAGGCATTGGGGTTCTCCTGTCGAACGTTCAGTAGTACGAAGTGTGGTTTAGAGCTGCTCGTCCTCGGCGAATGCCAGGTCGTCATCATCATCTTCATCGAAGTAGATGGCTGCACCGGGATCGAATCCGGGCGGGCTGTCCTTGAGTGCCAGGCCCAGGCTTGCGAGCTTGACCTTGACCTCGTCGATCGACTTCGCACCGAAGTTGCGGATGTCGAGCAGGTCAGCCTCACTGCGGGTGATCAGCTCGCCCACGGTGTGAATGCCCTCGCGCTTGAGGCAGTTGTACGAGCGAACAGTCATGTCGAGCTGCTCGATCGGGGTCGACAGCTGCTCGGCGACGAACGCGTCGGTCGGCGACGGGCCGATGTCGATGCCCTCGGCATCGACGTTCAGCTCGCGAGCCAGGCCGAAGAGCTCGACCAGGGTCTTGCCGGCAGAGGCAACTGCATCGCGCGGACGCATCGAGTTCTTGGTCTCGACATCGAGAACAAGCTTGTCGAAGTCGGTGCGCTGCTCAACACGGGTGGCCTCGACCTTGTAGGTGACCTTGAGGACCGGCGAGTAGATGGAGTCGACCGGGATGCGGCCGATCTCCTGGCCCACGGCCTTGTTCAGGTCAGCCGAGACGTAGCCGCGACCGCGCTCGACGACGAGCTCGATCTCGAGCTTGCCCGAGCCGTTGAGGGTGGCGATGTGCAGATCGGGGTTGTGAACCTCGACGCCAGCCGGGGGCTGGATGTCGGCGGCGACAACGGTGCCCGGGCCCTGCTTGCGCAGGTACATGACCACGGGCTCATCGTGCTCGGACGAGACGACGAGCTGCTTGATGTTCAGGATCAGCTCGGTGACATCTTCCTTGACACCCGGGATCGTGGTGAACTCGTGGAGCACGCCATCGATACGGATGCTGGTAACTGCTGCACCCGGGATCGACGACAGCAGCGTGCGACGCAGCGAGTTGCCGAGGGTGTAGCCGAAACCGGGCTCGAGGGGCTCAAGCACGAACCGCGAGCGGTTCTCGCTGATGACCTCTTCGGTGAGCAGGGGGCGCTGGCTGATGAGCACAGTTGTCTTTCCTTCCCGCGACGACCGCTATTTGACGTCGCGTATCTGCCGAACGATGGATTACTTGGAGTAGAGCTCGACGATCAGCTGCTCGTTGACCTGCGTATCGATGATCGCGCGGGCCGGCACGGAGTGAACGAGGATGCGCATCTTCGAGGGGATGACCTCGAGCCATGCGGGAACCGGCTTCTCGCCGATCTCTGCGTGGGCAATGACGAAGGGGGTCATCTCGCGCGAACCGACCTTCACCTCGACGATGTCGTTGGGCGAAACGCGGTAGGAGGGGATGTTCACCTTCTTGCCATTGACCAGGAAGTGACCGTGCGTGACCAGCTGGCGTGCCATGTCGCGGGACTTGGCGAAGCCGGCGCGGAACACGACGTTGTCGAGACGCGACTCAAGGATCTGCAGCAGGTTCTCACCGGTCTTGCCGGCCTGGCGCTGTGCTTCCTTGTAGTAGTTCGAGAACTGCTTCTCGAGCACGCCGTACATACGGGTGGCCTTCTGCTTCTCACGAAGCTGCAGCAGGTACTCGCTGTCCTTCGAACGACCACGGCCGTGCTGGCCCGGGGGGTAGGGACGCTTCTCGAAGGGGCACTTCGGCGACTCGCACTTGGCGCCCTTGAGGAACAGCTTCATCTTCTCGCGACGGCAACGCTTGCAGTCGGCGGCAACGTAACGTGCCATTAGTCAGTTTCTCCTGTACTTCTGCGCGCGATCAGACGCGACGACGCTTGGACGGGCGGGTTCCGTTGTGCGGCACCGGGGTGACGTCGGCGATGGAGCCGACCTCGAGGCCCGTGGCCTGCAGCGAACGGATGGCGGTCTCGCGGCCGGAGCCCGGACCCTTCACGAACACGTCGACCTTGCGCATGCCGTGCTCCATCGCGCGACGAGCGGCAGCCTCGGCTGCGAGCTGCGCGGCGAACGGGGTGGACTTGCGGCTTCCCTTGAAGCCAACCTGTCCGGCACTCGCCCACGAGATGACTGCTCCGGTGGAGTCAGTGATCGAGACGATGGTGTTGTTGAACGTGCTCTTGATGTGAGCGTGGCCGTGGGCCACGTTCTTCTTCTCCTTGCGGCGAAGCTTCTTTGCCGCAGGCTTGTTACCTGACTTCGGGGCCATGTGTGAGGTCTCCTGGTTTCTGGGAAGTAGCCGGACGGCTTACTTGCCGGCCTTCTTCTTGCCTGCGACGGTCTTGCGCGGACCCTTGCGGGTACGGGCATTGGTGTGGGTGCGCTGACCGCGGACCGGGAGGCCCTTGCGGTGACGGAGACCCTGGTAGCAGCCGATTTCGACCTTGCGTCGAACGTCTGCAGCAACCTCGCGTCGCAGGTCGCCTTCGACCTTGAGGTTCTGATCGATCCAGTCGCGCAGAGCGAGGACCTGCTCATCAGTGAGGTCCTTGGAGCGCAGATCGGGGCTGATGCCGGTGGCCTCAAGCGCATTCGCAGCCTGTGAGCGACCGATGCCGTAGATGTAGGTGAGCGCGATTGCCATGCGCTTATCGCGCGGCAGATCAACTCCTACTAGACGTGCCATAGGGGCGTTCTCTTTTCTTTACCAAGCACGAGGTTTGGGAGCAGAGCCAGTCCTGACGCCAATCAGGTCCTCGGCCTCGTGACCAAGGGTGTCGTCCTGAAGTTACGCACGCGCCGCTTCAGGGGTCGGGTTCTGCTTATGAGTCGATGCCCGGGTTGTCTCCCCTGACATCGTTAAACGTCGAGGCTATTTAGCCCTGACGCTGCTTGTGGCGAGGGTTCTCGCAGATCACCATGACGCGACTATGCCGACGGATGACCTTGCACTTGTCGCAGATCTTCTTGACGCTCGGCTTAACCTTCATGATGACTCTTTCGTGAAGTATTCGGGTGTTGTGGGCGGTGCTGGCTTACTTGTAGCGGTAGACGATCCGGCCGCGCGTGAGGTCATAGGGCGAGAGCTCCACGACTACGCGGTCGTCCGGAAGGATTCGGATGTAGTGCATCCGCATCTTGCCGCTGATATGTGCGAGCACCTTGTGCCCGTTATCAAGTTCAACCCGGAACATCGCATTGGGCAATGATTCGGTGATCGTGCCCTCGAGCTCGATCGCACCGTCTTTCTTGCCCATATCCTCCGCTTTCATCCAGGTTGCCGAGCGCTATCTCGCACACGCCAACATCGCCCGTTTCCGGGTGAAGGTTGGTGAGAGGCGGGGAAGCCGCGTCAGCCAGGTGAGTCTAGGGGCAAGAGGCGGGGAAACTGAAATCGGGTCTCCCCGCTCACCCGAAATGCCCGTTTCGCGATGGATGCCCCGATTAGAGGTGAACGTCGTCGAGGGCCGTCAGCACCCAAGGACCGTCATCGGTAATCGCGACCGTGTGCTCCCAATGACAGGCGATCGAGGAGTCCTCGGTGATGACCGTCCAGTCATCGTCGAGCACCATCACCTCGGGCTCCCCCAGGGTCAGCATGGGCTCAATGGCCAGGGCCATGCCCGCCTTGAGCACCGGGCCGCGGCCGGGCTTGCCGTAGTTGAGGATGTGCGGATCCATGTGCATGGCCGTGCCGATGCCATGGCCTCCGTAGTCGGCGACGATGCCGTACGCGCGACCGTCGGCTGCGCCTGAGGCCAGGGCCGACTGCTCGATGGCATGACTGATGTCAGTGAGGTGATGGCCGACCCGAGCCTGGGCCAGTCCCGCCCAGAGCGAGGCCTCGGTGGCCTTCGAGAGCGCGGCGACATCGGCAGGAACCTCGCCGACGAGCACTGTCAGGGCCGCATCGCCATGCCAGCCGTCGACGATGGCGCCGAAGTCGAGCGAGATCAGGTCACCCTCCCGGAGGGCACGCGGGCCGGGGATGCCGTGCACGACTTCTGAGTTCACCGAGGCGCAGAGCACGGCGGGGTAACCGTGATAGCC
>JBEGLG010000104.1:0-3494 GCA_041183645.1 Actinomycetota bacterium
AACGTCGAGGATGTGCTCAAGGTGGGCGACAAGATCCAGGTCGAGATCAAGGAAATCGATCAGCGCGGCAAGCTCTCGCTGATCCCGGTCATCGAGGAATCCGCCGCCAGCAATGGCTAAGAACCGCGTGTCCACGGCCTCTCGGCCGAAAGTAACAACTCGCACACTGCTCAGGGAGGGCGACGGCGGATTAGTCCGCCGGACCGTCCTCCCTGGCGGTTTGCGCATCATCACCGAGCAGGTGCCGGGCGTGCGCTCGGTGGCCTTCGGTGTCTGGGTTGGCGTCGGCTCGCGCGACGAGACTCCCGCAACCATGGGCTCGGCCCACTACCTCGAGCACCTGCTGTTCAAGGGCACCCACAAGCGCGATGCCCTGGAGATCTCCGCGTCGATCGAGGCGGTCGGCGGCGATCTCAATGCCTTCACCACCAAGGAGTACACGTGCTACTACGCGCGCGTGCTCGATAATGACCTTCCGCTGGCGATCGATGTCGTCAGCGACGTCGTCACCGATGCCCTCATTCGCGCTGACGACGTGGAATCCGAGCGCGGCGTGATCCTCGAGGAGATCGCCATGCACGATGACGATCCCAGTGATGTCGTGCACGATGAATTCGCCTCCGTGCTGTTCGGTGACTCGCCGCTCGGCCGTCCGATCCTCGGCACCATCGAGACCATCGAGGCCATTCCGCGCGCCTCCATCAATCGCTTCTACCGTTCGCGCTACAAGCCGAGCTCGATGGTCGTCTCTGTCGCAGGCTCACTTGATCACGACACCGTCGTGAAGCTCGTGCGCACGGCGTTCGCTCCGGTGCTCGACGACTCCGCCGAGATCTCGCCCGTGCGCAAGGGCGGAAACTCGCGGAAGTCCGCCACGGGCATTCGCATCGTCGAGCGGCCCACCGAGCAGGCGCATCTGGTCATGGGCATGCCGGGCCTGGCGCGCGGCGATAAGCGTCGGTACGCGATGAGCGTGCTCTCGACCGCATTCGGCGGCGGCATGAGCAGTCGGCTCTTCCAGGAGATCCGCGAGAAGCGCGGCATGGCGTACTCGGTCTACTCCTATGCGCAGAGCTTCGCCGACAACGGCATGTTCGGCATCTATGTCGGCTGCCTGCCCGGCAAGGTCGAGTCGGTGCTGCAGGTCTGCCGCGATGAGCTGAGCGCCCTTGTTGCCGAGGGGCTCACCGACGACGAGATCGCGCGCGCCAAGGGCCAGGTCCGCGGCGCCACGGTGCTGGGCCAGGAAGATACGGGCGCTCGCATGACCCGCATCGCGAAATCCGAGCTGCATCAGGAGCCCTTGCTCAGCATCGGTCAGCTGCTCGAGCGAGTCGATCAGGTCACCCCCGACGACATTCGCGCACTCGCCCACGATCTCCTCGACGTCGAGCCATCGCTGGCCGTCATCGGGCCCTTCCGCGAGTCCACCCGCTTCTCGGCCATGGCCTAGCGGCCCTGCTGCTTAGATGATCCCGTGACTATTCGCGTAGGAGTTGTCGGTGCCCGCGGGCGCATGGGCCGGGCTGTGGTCGATGCCGTGACTGCCTCGCCCGACTGCACCCTCGCCGTGGCCATCGATCAAGGGGATAACCCGAAGGAACTCGACGGCGCCGAGGTCATCGTCGACTTCACGACCCCCGATGCCGTGATGGACACCCTCGAGTACTGCATTACCTCCGGCATTCATTGCGTGGTCGGCACCACGGGCTTCGACGAGACGCGCCTGGCGCAGGTGCGTGCCTGGTGCGCGGCCAATCCCGCGGTCGGCGTGCTCATTGCCCCGAACTTCGGTATCGGTGCCGTCCTGATGATGCACTTCGCCGAGATTGCCGCGCCCTACTTCGAGTCTGTCGAGATCATCGAGCTGCATCACCCCGACAAGGTCGACGCGCCGTCGGGCACTGCAGCGCATACGGCACGGCGCATTGCCGATGCCCGAGCGCGTGCCGGAGTCGGGCCTGCGCCCGATGCCACGGTGCATGAGACCGATCATGCTCGCGGAGCGCGCATCGACGGCATCTCCGTGCACTCCGTGCGCGTGCGCGGACTGGTCGCGCACCAGGAGGTTCTCCTCGGCGGCCAAGGCGAGACCTTGACCATTCGCCAGGACTCCATCGATCGCACCTCGTTCATGCCGGGCGTACTGCTCGCCGTGGGCAAGGTGGCTTCGCGCCCGGGGCTGACCATCGGCCTCGACTCCTATCTCGACCTGACTCGCTGATACCTGCCGTGAGCAGGTCATGAGCATTCATCCCCTCCGGGCGCTGGTACGCGAGCAGGGCGATCGGCCGGCGACGGTGCGCCTTGTCCTGCGAGGCGTCACGATTCTCTCCATCGTCTGGCAGGGCGCCTGGATCCTGCCCGACTCCACCCTGTGGCCGTGGAATCAGGAGGCTCACCTCCCGCGCCCGTTCATGTGGGCGGCCTATCTGTGCTGGCTCGGGCTCATCGTCACGATCTGGGGGCCACGGCGCATCCGATCGAGATCCATCATCTTCGCCCGCCTCGATGTCGCCTTTCTGCTGACCTCGGCCATGCTGCTCTTCCTCACTGACGACCGCTTCGCGCAGGAGGCCTGGCGCCCCGCGACCTCGCTCGTCAATCTCGCCGCGGCGATGGCCGGACTCCTGCTGACCACGAGTGCCGCGGTCGAGGTTCTCTCCATCGCAATCGGTCTCGAGTTCGTCATCCTGCTCCTGCAGAGCTCGCAGGCCGGCGGCCCGGGAGCCCAGGCCATCGTGCTGATTCCCGTATACGCGCTGTGCGCAGGCGTGGCAGCGATCGTCGCGCGCCGCGGGCTCATCTTCGGTGCGGAGCGCGTGGATCTCGTGCAGCGCGAGACCGTCGAGGCCGAGTCCAGGCTCATGGGGATTCGGCTGATTCAGCAGCGCATCGCTCGCCAAGAGCAGCGCCTGCACGAGACGGTGCTCAATACCCTCAATGCGATCGCCCGCGGCGGGATGCGCCTCGATACCGCCATGCGTGCCCGATGCGACGATGCCCTCGGTGTCCTGCGCAGAATGGGCACCATCGAGAGCACTGTGCCCGCCCTCGATGCCCAGGACTGGCAACGTGATCTCGAGGACTCCCTGGCCGAGCTACGCGCCATGGGAATGACCGTCGACCTCAGCCTTGATCTGCATGGGCTGCTCCCCTCGGAGGTGTACGCCGCCTGCATCACCGCGGTGCGCGAGGCGTGCACCAATATTCGGCGTCACTCGGGCGCCTCACGGGTGAGCCTGGTGATCGCGACCGTTCGAGGTGGCTCGCGTCATCGTGCGTCCTCGGCGACTATTCGGGTCGTCGACGACGGACGCGGCTTCGACGTCGAGTCGACGCAGTCACGGTTCGGCCTGCCGAAGGCAATCCGCGGTCCGCTTGCCGATGTCGGCGGAAGCGTTCAGGTCATCTCGGCGCCGGGTGCCGGAGTGCGCATCGAGATGGACTGGAAGGCACCGGCGGCAGACTCGCGCGATGATGCACTGCGCGAT
>JBEGLG010000105.1:0-6949 GCA_041183645.1 Actinomycetota bacterium
CGTCTTCGACATCGATCCCGGTGTCGACTGCGGCGGAGATCTCGGCCCGAATCCTGTGGGCGAGATCGTCGTGGGCAAGGTCTGTCATCTGAGCTCCTGCTGCCATTCAATTGTCGGATTCACTTGTGGCCGTCGTAGTGCCCGGCCCCAGGAGTCTACCTGCCCATGGCATCCTGGTTCGGTGAGCAGACTTGCCAGGCGCCGACTGATCGCCCCGCTCGCCTTGGCCCTCGCGATGACAAGCATGGCCGGCTGCGGCCACACCGAGGCATCCCCCGCTCAGCCTGCCGCCTCGACAGCCGCGGCAGTCGACACCGCCGACCTCGGCTCCCTGATCGCCGCCGAGGACGCGGCGATCTACGCCTACGGAGTCATCGGTGCGCACCTGCACGGACAGCACCGCGCTGCTGCGCTGGCCTCACTCGCCGTACACCGGCGGCTGCGCGATACCTGGATTGCCGCCGCACATGCCGACGGCCAGGAAATTCCGGCGGCCGCCATCGCCTACGACCTTCCGATCGACGTGCGCGACAGCAGCTCGGCCGAGTCACTCGAGCGAGAGATCGAGACTCGGCTCATCGCCGTGTACCAATCCGCAGGCGATACCGCCGCGTCGGCCCTGGTGAAGGCTCAGGCGCGTCTGGCGCAGCTGACCCCCGCTGGCTGACCGGTCAGCCCGCACACATGTCGGCGATGACGCTCACGGCATCGTCGACAGCGATATCGGAACGCTCGCCAGTGGCGCGGTCCTTCACCTCGATGAAGCCCTCAGGCAGTCGCTTGCCGACCACCACGATGGTCGGGACTCCGATGAGCTCGGAGTCGTTGAACTTGACTCCCGGTGAAACTCCCCGACGATCATCGAGCAGCACGCGAACTCCGCGCGCATCAAGTGCGGTCGCGAGAGCGTCGGCATAGTCAAACGGCTCATCTGACTTGCCGGTGGCAATGAGGTGCACATCTGCCGGCGCCACCTCGCGGGGCCAGATCAGGCCCTTGTCGTCGTGGGACTGCTCGGCGATCGCCGCGACGGCACGCGACACGCCAATGCCGTAGGAGCCCATCGTGACCGTGACCAGCTCACCGTTCTCGCCCTGGACCTTCAGCCCCATGGCCTCGGCGTACTTGCGACCGAGCTGGAAGATGTGACCGATCTCGATTCCGCGGGCGAGAGTCAAGGAACCACCGCACTGCGCGCACTCATCTCCCTCGCGCACCTCGGCCACCTCGATGGTGCCGTCTGCCGTGAAGTCGCGACCGGCGACTAGCCCGTAGACATGGTGACCGGCACGGTCGGCGCCGGAGATCCACGAACTGCCCGGCACCACGCGCGGATCGACCAGGAATTTGATACCCGTCGACGCCCCCGAGCCGAGGGAGCCCGGCCCGATGTAGCCCTTGACGAGTCCCGGATGCTTGGCGAAATCGGCATCCTCGAAAGGCCGTGCCTCCCTCGGGTGCAGCACCGCCTCGAGGCGCTTCGCATCGACCTCGCGATCACCCGGAAGCCCGATTGCCAGAGGTCGCTGCGAGCCGTCGACATCGGTGACCATGAAGACGACCATCTTGAGGGTGTCGGCACCTGTCCAGTCTCGATCCGCGCGACGCAGGCCCCCTCCACCGAGTTCGACAGCGACACCAGCGCCTCGATCGATGAGGAATCGGGAGTCGATTCGGTGTGCGACTCGGGAAGTGAGCTGTAGTCGCGAGCTGCGGGAACGGGAGTGACCACCGCTTCGACATTCGCCGCGTAGTCGCAGGACGTGCACCGCACGAAGGTGTCCTCGCCGACTGCGGTGGGCGCGAGGAACTCCTCGCTCGCCGAGCCGCCCATGGCTCCGGACATCGCCGACACGATCACGAACTCCAGGCCCAGGCGCGTGAATGTGTCGATGTATGCCTGACGATGTCGCGCATACGAGGCTTCCAGACCTGCATCGTCGATGTCGAAGGAGTAGGAGTCCTTCATCACGAACTCTCGACCGCGCAGGATGCCGGCGCGCGGCCTCGCTTCATCCCGGTACTTGGTCTGGATCTGGTACAGGGTGACCGGGAGATCCTTGTAGGACGAGTACTCGCCCTTGACCATCAGGGTGAACATCTCCTCATGCGTCGGGCCGAGGAGGTAGTCAGCGTTCTTGCGATCCTGCAGTCGGAAGAGAGTGTCGCCGTACTCGCTCCATCGACCGGTGGCCTCGTAGGCCTCGCGCGGAAGCAATGCCGGGAAGTGAACTTCCTGGAAGCCCGCCGCATTCATCTCCTCGCGCACGATGCGCTCGACATTGCGGTACACCTCGTATCCGAGCGGCAACCAGGAGAAGATGCCGGGCGCCACGCGACGCACGTAGCCCGCACGGACGAGGTATCGGTGGCTGGGCACCTCGGCATCAGCCGGGTCCTCGCGAAGGGTGCGCAGGAAGAGGCTGGACATCCGGGTGATCACGTGGGCTCCTTTGTCGGGTCCGACGAGGATATCGGGGAATCCGAACGGGCTAGAAGAGCACGGTCGCGAAGGTCTGGTGCTGCCGGAAGCCGCACGACTCGTAGGTGCGACGCGCGACGGTGTTGAAGTCGTTGACGTACAGGCTCACGACGGGAGCGATGTGGGTGCGGGCGAGACGAACCGTGGCCGCCATGGCCGGTACCGATATCCCCCGCCCGCGCATGCTCGGATCCACCCAGACACCCTGCACCTGGCAGGCGAGCGGCGTCGACGAGCCGATCTCGGCCTTGAACATCACGATGCCGTTCTCGATCCGACCGATCGAGCGACTTGATCTCACGAGGTCGGCGATGCGCGACCGATAGGCCACTCCTCCCCCACCGGCCACCGGCGAGACGCCTACTTCCTGCGTGAACATGTCGATGCACGCCGGCACGAGGACGTCGAGTTCGTCGATTCCTATGAATCGCACTGCCGGGTCGATCTCTCCCCGAGGATCCTCGTCCATCACCAACAGCGGCTGGCGATCGCGCAGTTCACGACACGGACCCCAGGCGGGCTCGAGCAGCCGCCAGAGATCGAGAACCTCGTCGGCAATGCCCACGATGGACGACGAACGACGACCGGTCTGACGGAGACGATCCGCGAACGCCGCGCGCGACGCCTCAGTGGTCGCCACCGGAACGAGATTCGCGCCGATGTAGAGGAGGGAGATCAAGGTGTCGTCGTCATCGACATAGCCCCACATCTCGCCCCCGAGACGCCAGGGATCGACACCGGAGGTGCGGACCCGCGAGTCGACGAAGCAGTGCGAGATCGGGTCGACGGCCAGGAGATCGCGCGCAGCCGCGACATCGGCTGAGGTCAGCGCGCGAATGCGCCCCACGATCAGCCGGCAGTCACGACGGGCGAGCCTTCGGCATCGCCCATGGATTCAGCCAGCTTCATGGCCTCCTCGATCAAGGTCTCGACGATCTGCGCCTCGGGCACGGTCTTGATGACCTCACCGCGCACGAAGATCTGCCCCTTGCCATTGCCTGAGGCAACGCCGAGATCTGCCTCACGGGCTTCACCCGGGCCATTGACGACGCAGCCCATGACGGCAACACGCAGAGGAACCTCGAGACCTTCGAGCCCGGCCGTGACCTGCTCGGCCAGCGTGTAGACGTCGACCTGGGCGCGGCCGCAGGACGGGCACGACACGATCTCGAGCCCGCGCTTACGGAGATTGAGCGACTCGAGGATGCCTATGCCGACCTTGACTTCCTCGACGGGCGGCGCTGACAACGAGACGCGAATCGTGTCGCCGATTCCGCGCGACAACAGTGCGCCGAATGCCACGGCCGACTTGATCGTGCCCTGGAATGCAGGCCCGGCCTCGGTGACGCCGAGATGCAAGGGGTAGTCGCACTGCTCGGCCAACTGCATGTAGGCCTGGATCATCACGACAGGGTCATGGTGCTTGACGGAGATCTTGATATCGCGGAAGTCGTGCTCCTCGAATAAGGAGGCCTCCCACAGTGCAGACTCAACGAGAGCCTCAGGTGTCGCCTTGCCGTACTTCTGGAGCAGTCGCGGGTCGAGCGAACCCGCGTTGACACCGATGCGGATCGGCGTGCCGGCATCGTTGGCTGCACGGGCGATCTCCGCGATCTTGTCGTCGAACTGCTTGATGTTTCCCGGGTTCACGCGCACTGCCGCGCATCCGGCATCGATGGCCGCGAATACGTACTTGGGCTGGAAGTGGATGTCGGCAATCACGGGGATGCCGGACTTGCGGGCGATCTCGGGAAGCGCGTCGGCGTCGTCCTGGCTCGGCACGGCCACGCGCACGACCTGGCACCCGGCAGCCGTGAGCTGGGCGATCTGCTGCAGCGTCGCATTGACGTCGCTGGTCAAGGTGGTGCACATCGACTGGACGCTCACCGGGGCATCACCACCGACCAGCACCGGATGGGTCGGGTGCTTGAGCAGCAGTTGCCGCGAGGCACGACGGGGCGCGACCGTGGGAGCGGGGGCCGAGGGCATGCCGAGTTCGATAGTCACGGCTTCATTATGACGGCACCCTGCCGACGCGGCCTGTCAGCCGAGTGAGATCGGACGCACCAGATCGGCCCAAATCACGATGACGCCCATGGCCAGCAGCACACCGGCGACCACGTACGCCACCGGAAGCAGCCGGGCGACGTCGACGGGGCCGGGATCGGGCCTCCCGGCCATGCGGGCCACTCGACGGCGAACTCCCTCGTACAGCGCCCCCGCGACGTGTCCGCCATCGAGGGGAAGCACAGGGATGAGGTTGAACAGGAACAGGAACAGGTTGAGCGAGGCAGCGAGCCCCAGGAAGGTTGCGGCCTTCGCGACGAGCGGCTGATCCATGGCAGCGACCTCACCGCCGATGCGCGTGACGCCGACGACACTGACCGGCCCGTCGATGGCGCGCTCCTGGCCGCCGATAAGAGTGTCCTTGACGAGCTCATAGAGTCGCACGGGCAACGAGATCAGTCCCTTGACCGAGGCCACGGTGATGTTCCACATGTACGAGGGCACCGACGACCAGCCGGCTGACACATATTCGACACCGGGCGAGACGCCCATGAATCCCGAGGTCACTGTCGCACCGGTCGGAACGCCGTTCGCGTCGTATTCAGGCCGCTCGACGTTGGCGACATTGACCACGAGATCGAGAGCCTGCCCGCCGCGGTCAACAGTGATCGTCACGGACTGATCGCCGTGCGCACGAATCCACTCGGTCATGTCGTCCCAGGAACTCGTCGGGGTGCCGTCGACTGCGGTGATGGTGTCGCCGACGAGGAGGCCGGCAGCCTGGGCAGGCCCGGCGAGCGACCCGGTCGGGCATTCGCCTGACGGTAGTGGCGTGGCGAGAGGCTGCTGCGCCGAAGGCGTGCACGGCACGACGCGCGAGACCGTCAGCGTGGGCTGAGGCAGCCCGATGCCCACCAGCATGATGGCGAACAGCACGAAGGCCAGGAGCAGGTTCATGGTCGGTCCGCCGAGCATGATGGTGATGCGCTTGCGCACGGGCAGGTTGTAGAAGACCCGATTCTCGTCGCCGGGCTCGATCTCCTCGACCGAGGCCTTGCGCGCGTCGGCCACCATGATGGCGAAACGGCCGGTCGACATGCGTCGGGCCGTGCCTGCGCCATCGCCCTTGGCCGGGGGAAGCATGCCGATCATTCGAATGTATCCGCCGAGCGGAATCGCCTTGAGCCCGTAGCGGGTATCGCCTTTCACTCGCGACCACAGTGTCGGACCGAATCCGATCATGTACTCCGAGACACGAACCCCGAATGCCTTGGCCGGTATGAGGTGGCCGAACTCGTGAAGTGCGATGGACCCGCCGATGACGATGACGAAGAGCAGGATGCCCACGATCTCGAGCACGTCAGCCTCCGGCGATCTCTGCCGCCCGAGCACGCGCCCAGGCATCTGCGTGTAGGACGTCATCGAGCGTGACGGAGTTCCCGTCGACCCACTCGCCGGAACCAGCGGCCAGGTGCTCGTCGAGAACCCGTGACACGGTGTCGACGATGGAAGTGAACGGGATTCTCCCCTCGAGGAAGGCGCTCACGCATGTCTCGTCGGCGCCATTGAAGACCGCCGGGGCGGTACCGCCTGCGGTTCCGGCGCGGCGCGCGAGGTTGACCGCGGGAAAGGCATCCTCATCGAGCGGGAAGAACTCCCAGGTTGCGGCCGAGCTCCAGTCACAGGCAGGTGCCGCATCCGGCACGCGATCCGGCCACGCCATTCCGAGGGCGATCGGAAGTCGCATGTCCGGTGGACTCGCCTGGGCAATCGTGGAGCCGTCGACGAACTCGACCATCGAATGGACAACTGATTGCGGATGCACCACGACCTCGACACGATCCATCGGGATGTCGAAGAGCAGGTGCGCCTCGATGACCTCAAGCCCCTTGTTCATCAGTGTCGCGGAGTTCACGGTAACGAGCGGACCCATCGACCAGGTGGGGTGCTGCAGTGCTTGTTGTGGCGTGACCGTGCGCAATTTTTCGCGCGAGTAACCGCGGAACGGACCACCGCTGGCCGTGAGGATGAGCTTTCGTACCTCCGAGGGCATTCCGGAGCGCAGCGACTGAGCGAGCGCGGAATGCTCCGAGTCGACGGCGACGATCTGATCCGGCCCGGCCAACGACTTCACGAGCGGTCCGCCGATGATCAATGACTCCTTGTTGGCGAGCGCAAGGATCGAGCCGGCGCGAAGTGCCTCGAGGGTCGGCACGAGACCCGCAGCACCGGCGATTCCGTTGAGCACAACATCGCAGGGCCATGCGGCGAGCTCACTCGCCGATTCGGGGCCGGCGAGAATGCTGGGCAGTTCGAAGTCACCCGTGGAGAAGCCTCGCCGCTGCGCCTCGGCGTACAGCGCGAGCTGCAGATCGGAAGCCGCGGATGCGCGCGCGACCGCGACGACCTCGACGCCGAACTCGAGCGCCTGCGCCGCGAGAAGCGAGACATCTCCACCGC
>JBEGLG010000106.1:0-5529 GCA_041183645.1 Actinomycetota bacterium
GTGTGACTCCGGGGCGGGCGCGATGCGCCCGCCCCGGACCACGTACTTCTTAGTTAGCGGCCATGGCTCCGTAGGGCCATGAGCCGTATGCCGGCCACAGGTAGACGCCGCCCTGGTTGACCTGGGTACCTGCCATGCGCTGAGTGCGGCCGAATCGAGTCGGCACCACCACAACGTCCTTCATGGCCTGGGTGTTCAGGTCCTGCCACATCTTTGCCTGCTTGGCACGGTCGGTCTCGACCTTCGCAAGGTCAGTCGCTGCGTTGTAATCAGCGTTGTCGTACTGCGAGAGGTTGAAGCCGCCCGACGGGGTGAAGAGCTCGGGAATGATCGTCGAGGCGTTGGGCCAGTCGGGTCCCCAGCCTGCGTTGATCAGCTCATGAGCCTTCTCCGGATCGAAGACCACGCCGTAGTAGCTGCCCGGCTCGATCGGATTCGGCTTGGCCGTGATGCCGGCCTTGCCCAGTGACGACACCACGATCGCGGCGGCCTTATCGGCGGTCGGCGACTGCGGGTAGTCGAAGGTGATGGTCGGAGCGGCCTCGCCGGACTCCGCGATCAGCTTCTTGGCGTACTCGGGATCGCCGGTGTCGGGGATCTTCTGCCCGAGCAGGGTCTCCCACATGCCGGTCGGCGCGTAGTCGATGCCCATGTTGGGCTTGATCACGCCATCGGCGTAGTCACCCGAGAAGTCGCCGCCGGCGTTCTTGCGCAGTGCCTCGCGATCGAGGGCCACGGCAATGGCCTGGCGAATCTTGAGGTTCGGCACCTTCTTGGTGTTGATCGCGAAGTAGCGCACGTAGGGATCGAGTGCGCTGATCGCACGACCGTTGAACTGAGCCTGTGCCTCACCGGGGCTCGAGTAGACGACCGAGAGATTCTCCGGCTCCACTGCGAGATCGATTGCCGTGGTGTCGGCGCCGGCGCTCTTGATCAGACGCTGGTCAATCACCTTCGGATCGATGCCGTAGTCGACCTCCCACGAATCCGGGAGTGCCGGGCGGTAGTCATCACTGGCCTTATCCCACTTCGGGTTGCGGACCAGGACCATCTTGCCGCCCTTGCCGTTCTTGTTCTCCTGGATCATGTACGGGCCGGATGCCACGGGTGCATCGCCGTACTTCTCGCCCGTGTCGGCAGCCTTCGGAACCGGCGAGAACGCGAGCAGCGTGGTCGTGTAGTTGAAGTCAGGAACCGGACGCTTCAGATTGAACGTGATCGTCTTGTTGTCGGCCGAGCAGGTCACGGCCTTGTCGAAGAGATCCTGACCGGTACCGACATACGGGCCCTTGTAGGCGGATCCGCCTGCGGGGTCGTCAGGAATGTCGAGCATCGAGATCGCGTAGGTCGGACCCCCAGTGATGACGTCGGTCGCGAAGGTACGCGAGACGCCGTAGGCGACATCGGAGCAGCCGATTGCGCTGCCGTCCTGGAAGGTGGCACCGTCACGGATGGTGAAGGCCCAGGTCTTGGCACCGTTCGTGGCAGTGCCGGTATCGGTGGCCAGGTCGGGAACGACCGAGGTTCCCTCAGTGGCGTCGGCCGAGAACTTGTACGACGTCAGCGTGCGGTAAATCGTGCCGCTGAAGAACGCGAGATCCTCGCCGGTGTAGATGCGCTGCGGGTCAACCTGGTCGAACTGCTCGGCGTTGGTCAGGTAGTAGAGCGTGCCGCCCGCCTTGGCCTCACTACCGCCGCCGGAACTGCTGCTTGAGCTCGAGCTTCCGCCACCGCAGGCGGAGAGCACTAGGGCCGCGGCGGCGCCGATAACGACGACACCTGCACCCTTCTTGGCAATGCCCATCTCTTTCCTCCATTCAACACACCGGGGAATCCGGTCTGACTATCCGCTGACGACCTCATGCGTGACATGAGCACCAACATCGGAAATCTTGGGAGTGTTCATCACACGCGCCCCGATCGCGGGTCGAGCGCATCGCGCACCGCGTCGCCGACCAGATTGAAGGTCACGACCAGCACGACGAGCACGACGCCGGGGATGAACAGGTAGCTGGGAACGACGCTGAAGTACGACACGGAGTTCGCGAGCATCGCACCGAACGACGTATCGGGCGGGAGAACGCCGATGCCGAGGAAGGAGAGCGCGGCCTCAGTGGCGATGTAGGTCGGAAGCGTAAGCGTGGCGTAGACGAGAATCGGC
Source organism: Actinomycetota bacterium (assembly GCA_041183645.1). Taxonomy (GTDB): domain Bacteria; phylum Actinomycetota; class Actinomycetes; order S36-B12; family S36-B12; genus CAIKZY01. The sequence goes on from JBEGLG010000106.1 coordinate 2,162, forward strand.
GCCCAGAGGTTCGGCAGGATCTCGCGGAACAGGATGCGCGGAGTGCGTGCACCCATCGCGATCGCGGCCTCGACATACTCGCGTTCGCGCATGCTGAGCACCTGACCGCGCACGATGCGCGCGAGGTACGGCCAGCCGAACACACTGAGCACCAGGATCATGTAGAGGATGCGCGAGGGATTGCCCTCGGGCACTCCGAGCGAGGTGAGCCGCTGGGTGAGCACTCCGGAGAGCGCCAGGATGATCAGCAGGAATGGGAACGCGAGGATGAGATCCATCGAGCGGCCGATCACTGCATCGGTACGGCCGCCCGCGTAGCCGGAGACAATGCCGATCACGGTGCCGAGGAAGACCGTGATGATCGTCGCGCTGGTAGCGATGAGCAGCGAGATGCGCAGGCCGTAGAGAAGCTGGGCCAGGATGTCGCGGCCGGTGCCCCACTCAACGCCCAGGGGATGCGCACGGCTGATGCCACCCCAGTCGCCGATCGGGGCGCCGCCGGAATCACTGATGCTCGCGCCGTCGAAGGCATAGGGATCGACCCCGATGACCTTGCAGATGAGCGGGGCGAAGATGGCAATGAGGTAGAGCAGGATCAAGATGACCAGGCAGGTCATCGCCACCTTGTCATGGCGGACTCGTGACCAGACCACCTGACGGAGCGAGCGCCCGGCCACGGAGGCTACGGGTGCAGCAGTCTCCGTGCGAGCCATCTGACCTCGTCCACGCGAATGGCACCCGGGGGTGGGCGCATTCGCGAGGTTACCCAAAAGTAGGTACGAGGGAGGGTCGAGTTATCAATCTTGTGACTTTGTAACGAAAACGTCACAAATAGGACGTGAACTCTGGACACCCCGACAGGCGCCTCAAGGCCGCCTGCTGGACGGGGTTCGCCTTAGTCCTTGGACTTGCGCCCCGCCCGCACGCGATCGGTCTGGGCCAGCAGCACCTTGCGGATGCGCACCGTGCCCGGGGTGATCTCGACGCATTCGTCCTCACGGCAGAACTCGAGTGCCTGCTCGAGGCTGAGCTGCTTGTGGGGAATGAGGGGAACCAGCACATCGCCGGAGGACTGACGCATATTCGTCAGCTTCTTCTCCTTGGTGGGGTTGATGTCCATGTCGTCGGAGCGGGAGTTCTCGCCGACGATCATGCCCTCGTACACATCGGTGCCCGGACCCACGAACATGGTGCCGCGCTCCTGCAGGTTGGCCAGGGCGAACTGAGTGGTCGGACCCATGCGGTCGGCGACCAGCGAGCCGGTCGGGCGGGTGCGCAGCTCGCCGTGCCACGGCTCATAGCGATCAAAGACATGGTGCAGAAGGCCGGTGCCGCGAGTTTCGGTGAGGAACTCGGTGCGGAAGCCGATGAGGCCACGGGCCGGGACGATGTAGTCCATGCGCACCCAGCCGGTGCCGTGGTTGACCATCTGCTCCATGCGGCCCTTGCGCAACGCCATGAGTTGGGTGACGACACCGAGGTAGTCCTCGGGGATGTCAACCGACAGGCGCTCCATCGGCTCGTGCTTCTTGCCGTCGATGATCTTCGTGACGACCTGCGGCTTGCCGACGGTGAGCTCGAAGTCCTCGCGACGCATCATCTCGACGAGAATCGCGAGCTGAAGCTCGCCTCGACCCTGGATCTCCCAGGTGTCGGGGCGCTCGGTCGGGTTCATGCGGATCGACACGTTGCCGACGAGCTCCTGCTCGAGGCGCTGCTTGACCATGCTGGCGGTGAGCTTCTTGCCGCTCTTGCCGGCCAGGGGTGAAGTGTTGATGCCGATGGTCATCGAGATCGACGGCTCGTCGACGGTGATGACAGGAAGGGCAATCGGGTTCTCGATATCGGCGAGGGTCTCGCCGATGGTGATCTCGGGGATGCCCGCGACCGCGACGATGTCGCCGGGGCCGGCACTCTCGACCGGAACGCGAGTGAGGTTCTCGGTCATGAGCAGCTCGACGACCTTCGCGCGCTCCGTGGTGCCATCGGCCTTCATCCAGGCGACCTGCTGGCCCTTCTTGATCGTGCCCTGGTGCACACGGCACAGGGCAAGACGACCGAGGTACGGCGATGCATCGAGGTTGGTGACGTGTACCTGGAGCGGCATTGCGGGATCGAACTTCGGTGCCGGAATGGTCTCGAGCAGGGTCTTGAACAGCGGCTCGAGGTTCTCCTCGGCCGGCATGCCGCCATCCTCCGGGCGCGTCAGCGAGGCGCGACCCGCCTTGGCCGAGGTGTAGATGATCGGGAAGTCGATCTGCTCCTCGGTGGCGTCGAGATCGAGGAAGAGCTCATAGGCCTCGTCGACGACCTCGCCGATGCGCGAGTCAGGGCGATCGACCTTGTTGATGACGAGCACGACGGGCAGGCGCTTCTGCAGGGCCTTGCGCAGCACGAAGCGGGTCTGGGGCAGCGGGCCCTCGGAGGCATCGACGAGCAGCACGACGCCGTCGACCATCTCGAGACCGCGCTCGACCTCGCCGCCGAAGTCAGCGTGGCCGGGGGTGTCGATGATGTTGAAGGTCACGCCACCGTCGGGAGCACCGGGGCCCGTGTAGTGAACCGAGGTGTTCTTCGCGAGGATCGTGATGCCCTTCTCGCGCTCGAGATCCATGGAGTCCATGACACGGTCATTGACATCCTGGTTCTCACGGAAGGCGCCCGACTGCCAGAGCATGGCGTCGACGAGAGTCGTCTTGCCATGGTCGACGTGGGCGATGATGGCAACATTGCGGAGATCTTCGCGTGAATTCACCCCACAACCTTACGGGCGCAAGCCAATATCACGTTAATCGCCCCATGAATAGGGGTTGAACTCAGGAATTCGACTACTGCGGATTCTCCGCGCGGTAGACGGCCACGACCGCATTCGCGTGACCGTGGCCCATGCCGTGGGTCTCCTTCAAGAACGCCACCTGCTCCATATGCGCCTTGCCCTTGACCTCCTTTAGTTCCTTCATCCAGAAGTCGATGGGCTGGCCGTACTTCTTCTCAATCGACGGGAAGTACGACTTCGGACCGGTGACTTTCTCGGCCATTGAGGTGTTCACCTCCCCCGTGGGATAACCGTGACAGACGCTGACCAGGGCTCGGTTAGCGAGCGAACTGCAGCAGCGTCACGATGATCGCGATGATCATCAAGAACAACGCCGGCATCAAGTCCTTGGCGCCTTGCTTGGCACGAAGGTGCGCGATCACTGCGCCGAGGAAGTACAGGGCAAAGCCGATCGCTGCAAGCGTGCCGAGGATCGGAATCCAGATTCCGACCAGCAGGCCGAGCGATCCGAGAATCTCAATCGTGGCGAGCAGGCGAATCTGCTGAGTCTTCAGACCCAGGTGATACAGGTTGTCGACGACCTTCGGGTTCA
>JBEGLG010000107.1:0-7858 GCA_041183645.1 Actinomycetota bacterium
GTGTGCTTCGCGGTATCAATGCGGAATCCGTCAATTCCGAAGTCGGTGATCCAGGAGCCGTAGGCATCTGCGAGTGCCTTCACCACCGAGTAGTCCTCGGTCATCAGGTCGTCGAGTCCGGAGAAGTCGCCGTCGAGGTAGCAGCGCGTGTCGCAGGAACTCCAGTCGATGTCGCCACGATTGTGATACTTCGTGACGTCATTGAGGACACTCGGTGACTTCACGAATCCCGGTGCCGCCTGGGGAGTCTTGGCGAAGCTGCGCTGCGCAGAGAGCCGCGGGAATGCGCTGCCATGCGTGAAACTCCACGGGTTGAAGGCCTTCCCCGCGGCGGTGCGGTAGGGACGCTGCTGCAAGGTGACATAGGAAGTTTCCTGCGGGAAGGTGATCACATCCGCGGTGTGATTCACCACCACGTCGAGAATCACTTTCATTCCCAGCGAGTGCGCGCACTTGGTGAATGCAGCGAAGTCGGCCGTGGTGCCCAGGTGCGGATCAGGCCGAGTGATGTCGAGAAACCAGTAGCCGTGATAGGCGGCGCTGTCGCCCTGGGTGGTGCGTTGCACGAAGGGTGGTGTCACCCACACCGCCGTGAACCCCAGTCGCGCAAGCCGAGCCAGGCCCTGATCGTCAGGATTCGCGGCATCGCAGCGCCCCGTGAGCCCGGCGAGATCGCCGCCATGGAAGTAGCTGATCGATTCGGGCAGGAATCCGGTCTTCGACACGGAACCGGTCTCACCGCCGGTGTCGTTCGACGAATTGCCATTGAGATAGCGATCAGTCATCACGAAATAGATGCGATCCCGGGCGATGCCCGAACGAAACTCCGGCAAGGCCGCCGAGCCCAGGCTGACGCCGGTCGCTGACGCACCGGTCGAGAACGACAGGCAGGTCAGCAGCGAGGCAGACGCGATCGCGACTGCCCAGACGGCCTTAGCGCAGCGCAAGCCCGGAGTCTTCATCGAAGAAGTGCAGCCGGACGGGATCGATCCACGCCGTGATCCCGGATCCGACGCTGAGGTGCATTCTCGGCGGGAACGCGGCGACGCCGGTGACGCCCTGCGTGTGGCCGGGAAGTCGGGTGACCTCGGCCTCGGCCTCATTGGCCAGACCGCTGCCCAGCCGTGACTCGTCGACCGGACGACCCTCGAAGGTGAAGCCGACATGCACTGACGGGCCGAGGGCCTCCGTCAGAGTCACCGTGACCTGCAGCGGAACTAGCCCGCCCTTGTCCTCGTGGTGGATGTCCTCGGAGCGCATGCCCACGATGACGCTGCTGCCGTTCTTCGCCGCCAGGCTGGGGCGAGAGGCAATGGCCTGATCGGGCACGACGATGCGCTGACCGCCGACAGTCAGGACTCCCTGGCCGCCCTCGATATGGAAATCCGCGTGGAACAACGTCATCGGCGGAGTGCCGATGAATCCGGCGACGAAGACATTGTCAGGGTTGTCGTAGAGATCCTGCGGAGCGGCAATCTGCTGCAACTCGCCCAGACGCATCACGGCGACCCGATGACCCATGGTCATGGCCTCGACCTGGTCGTGAGTGACATAGACGGTCGTAATGCCCAGCTGCTGCTGAAGCGCGGCGATCTCCGCGCGCATCTGCACGCGCAGCTTCGCATCGAGATTCGACAGCGGTTCATCCATCAGGAAGATCTCGGCATCGCGGACGATGGCGCGACCCATGGCCACTCGCTGACGCTGACCTCCCGACAGCTGCTTCGGCTTGCGATCGAGCATGGTGGTCAGATCGAGGAGCTGCGCAGCGCGCTCCACCTTCTCGTTGATGACCTGCTTCGACTCCTTGCGAAGTGCGAGTCCGAAGCCGATGTTCTCGCGCACGGTCATGTGCGGATACAGCGCATAGCTCTGGAACACCATCGCGATGTTGCGATCACGCGACGGCAGGTCATTGACCACGCGGTCGCCGATGAGCAGCTCGCCGTCGGTGATCTCCTCGAGGCCCGCGATCATGCGCAGGGCCGTGGTCTTGCCACAGCCGGAGGGTCCGACGAGAACCAGGAACTCGCCATCCCGGACATCGATACTGAGGTCCTTGACGGCGTGGAAGCCGTTGTCGTAGACCTTGTCAATATCCCTGAGGATCAGTTCAGCCATTGTCGTTGCCCTTCCTTGGTGTGGAGAATCCCGAACACGTCGTGGTCGTCATGTCAGCCGCCAGATGCCCGCGCCTGCCGAGGGAATATCGATGACCGCGTGGCCCGCGGTGATCTCCGCCGTGAACCCGAAGACTCGATCGAGGGTCGTCGCATTCACGTCGATGAGCGGTATGCGGATCGCCTCGCTCTGTCCTCGAGTCACGACGATCAGCAGGGTCTCGTCGGGATGCTCGCGCAGGAAGGCCAGGGAGTCGTTTCCGACATGGACCCAGCGAAGACCTCCGGTGGCGAGCGCCGACGACGATCGTCGCAGGTGAATCAGATCGGTGTACGCCTCCAGAATCGAGGACTCCCAGTTCTCAGGCGTGTTCCAGGGGAACGTCGTGCGGGCATCCTCTCCCCACCAGCCGGTCTCGCCGATCTCATCGCCGGCAAAGATCATCGGGACTCCCGGAAGTCCGACGGCCATGGCGAGTGCGGCGATCTGCCGTTCGGCGGTGCCGACCACGGTGCGAATGCGAGCAGTGTCGTGGCTGCCGAGGATGTTCCAGCTGGCCAGAAGCGAGCGCCAGGGGATGCGTCCGTGAAAGGCTCGCATCGAGGCGACCGCACTCTGCCCGGTGATGACGGGGATCTCGACCGGTAGGCCGATGAAGTTCTCGTTGAACTCAGGCGAGCGCAGCCAGCTCCAGACTTGCCGGGTGAAGCCCGCATAGTTCATGGTGCCGTGCCAGCCGTCACCGAGAAGATCATCGCTGGCATCGTGGCCATGCTCGGCCACCAGGAGCAGATCAGGATCCTCGAGTCTCATCGCTTGGAGCGTGTCGCGTGCGAGTTCGTGCGCGAGGTCAGTGGCTCCCATGCGCCCTGACATGTTCGCGACATCGACTCGCCAGCCGTCGAATCCCTCGATGCCGCCTACCCAGCGACGAATAGTGGAGTCAGGGTCGCGCACCAGCCGGTCTCGCAATGCCGCACTGGTGTGATCGAACTTCGGCAGCGAGGGAATATCCCACCAGCACACGTAACCGTGGGTGAATTCGTCGCCAAACCGGAAGTACTCGCGCTCGGGTGCCGCGGGATCCTGGGCGGCAACGAACCACTCGTGGGTCGCGCCGGAATGGTTCAAGGTGATGTCGCCGATCACCTGCATTCCCCGTTCATGCGCCGCGCGGTTGAGCGAGGCCAGGGCAGCATCGCCGCCCAGGAGAGGATCGATGGTGTCGAAGGTCGAGGCGTCGTAGCGATGCGAGGAACCCGCAGGGAAGATCGGAGTCATGTAGAGGGTGTCGACTCCCAGGGCCTGAAGATGATCGAGATGCTCGCGCACTCCATCGAGGTCTCCGCCGTAGAACTCGAAGGGCGTGTTCGGCGAACGTCCTTCCGGATGCTGGCCCCAGGCCCGCGGCACCGCCCAGTCGGGCAGCGCGGTTCCGTACTTGGCCGCTGAAGTGTCCTCCTGATCGAACTGGCTTCCGCGCGCGAAGCGATCCGGGAAGACCTGATAGATCACCGAGGAGAGCATCCACGCGGGTGGGGCGGGCAATGCCGTGATGACGAAATCCGTCGCATCAGGAACATCGTGATCGATCAGACCAGCGGCCGTGAGCCACGAGTACTCATAGGCACCACCCGAGAGCAGCCAGCGGTAATGAGTGATGGTGTTCCGAGCCTCGATACTGACTTCCCACCACGTGTCGACACCGTCGCTCTGCGAGACCTCGGCATGCGCGACGAATGGCTCGCCATCATGCACCGTGCGCAGCACGACCATGGCCGGCTGGTGATCGCGATGAGTGCGCAGCCGAAGGCTCACGCTCTCGCCCAGCCGAGGTGACATGGTCGACACGTAGAGCGGCGAGCCGTCATGGTGGGCTGCTGCGAGCATCAGCCCTTCACCGAGCCCTGGGTGAGACCGCCGACAATGAACTTCTGGAGGAAGAGGAAGAGGATCACGACCGGAATCGCGGCGAGCAGCGCACCTGCCGCGAAGGGGCCCCAGTTCTCCGAGTACTGCTGGCTGATGAACCCTTGGAGGCCCACGGCCAGAGTCTTCGTCGACGGAGTCTGGATCAAGGAACTCGCGATGATGAACTCGTTGATCGTGCCGATGAAGCTCAGCAGCGCGACCACGGCGAGTACCGGCGCAGCGAGAGGAAGGATGATGCCCCAGAACACCTGGCCATGCGTGGCTCCGTCGACCTTCGCCGACTCATCGATCTCCATCGGAATGGTGTCGAAGAAGCCCTTGATCAGCCAAGCGTTCATGCCCATCGACCCGCCGAGGTACACCAGGATCAGGCCGGGCAGGGTGTCGAGGCCGATTGCCGGGAAGACATCGGAGATGTTGACCATGATGATGTAGATCGCGATGAGGCTCAGGAACTGCGGGAACATCTGCACGAGCAGCAGGAACATCAACCCGACCTTGCGACCCTTGAACCGGAAGCGGCTGAAGGCAAAAGCCGCACCGGCAGCGATCATCACGGTGAAGATCGAGGTCAGTACCGCCACGATCATCGTGTTGACATACCAGTTGAGGTACGGCTGATCAGGGTTAGTGAAGAGCTTGGTGAAGTTCGACAGAGTCGGATGGGTGGGGATGATCGCACTGCTGCTGATTGAGGGATCATTGGTGAAGGCGGCGCTCACGACCCACAGCACGGGAAAGAGCGCGAACACCAGTGCCACGAGAGCGATCACGTGACGCCACCCCAGCACGCTGAACCACTTACCGAAGGTACGACGCGCGGCCTTCGGAGCCACATAGACCTCGACCACGTCGGCGCTCATGCGCGGTCCTCCTTCAGTGCCTTGGATCGGGCGAACGAGATCGCGGAGATCGTGCCGACGATCAGGAAGATGATGATCGAGATTGCGCTCGCCAGGCCGAAGTCATTGCCCTTGCCCGCGGAGAAGGCGATCTTGTACGTGTAGCTGATGAGGATGTCGGTCGCTCCGGCCACGTTGGATCCGTCCATCGCGGGACCACCGCCGGTGAGCAGCCAGATGTTGTTGAAATTGTTGAAGTTGAAGGCAAAGGAGGCAACGAGCAGCGGGGTGAGCGCGATGAGCAGCAGCGGGAGATTCACCAGCCTGAACACTTGCCAGTTCTTCGCGCCGTCGACCTTCGCTGCTTCCTGGAGTTCGCTCGGAATGGCCTGCAGCGCGCCGGTCGAGATCAAGAACATGTAGGGAAGGCCGAGCCAGAGATTGACCAGCAGGCAGCTGACCTTGGCCCATGTGGGATCGAACAGCCACGGAATGCTGACGTGGAACATGCTGTTGATGGCACCGAAGTCATCGTTGAGCAGGCCGGCCCATACGAGCACCGAGAGGAAGGCCGGCACTGCGTACGGAATGATCAGGAGCGACCGATACACGCGCTGACCCTTCATTCCCGGCCGGTTCAGAGTCATGGCCAGGCCGAGGCCGAGGAAGAACGTGAGCAGCACGGTCAGGAACGCGTAGATGAATGTCCAGATGAAGACGAAGAAGAACGGGCCGCGTACGTCGGGGTCATTGATGATGCGGGTGAAGTTCTCCCAGCCGATGCCGGTCTTCCAGCCCGGGAGCAGCTCATCGTCAGGGTTGTTCGGATCGACGAATGAGCCCTTGCCGTTATCGGAGTACACGACTCCGGTGTCGACATTCGTGAACTGATCCTTCGCGGCGTCGTAGGTCACCACGGGGGTGAGCTCGACAGCCATGTTCAGCCCCTGCGCGACGATGTACCCGCCCGTGGGACCGGGAACCTTGATGTCGGCCAGCTGCGAGTCGAGGCTGGGCAGGTCGGCTTCCGGCACCGCGGTGTAGCCGGTGACTCCGGTGACGAGTCCCGAGGCATCACGCTGCACGTCAGCGGGAGTCACGGCGTCGAGACCGTCGTTCGTGCCGATGTAGGTCGGCGGCACCTCACCCGTACCCGCGGTGGCGTTGAGGTTCATGTCGGCGGTGTCCGACGAGAGAGGATCACTCGACGCCACGGGGGCGGCACTCGCCGGTGAATCGGCGGTGCCCGGGCCGAATTCGGTCTGCACCTGGTCGCCGCCGAGATCGGTCACGGAGATCGCGGTATCGGTTGCAGTGGTGTCGACCGGCACTTCGGTCAGCACCAGCACCAGCTCATCGGAGGCGCTGTAGGCGGGGAACATGTCGTAGGTCTGCGCGCCCTCGAGCTCGGAGAGCGAGTCGCGCTGGATCGCCATGACGGCCTCGGGCTTGGTGCCGATATGGCCGGTGGAGTAGTTCGTGAAGGCCACCGAGACCGTGTACACGATCGGGATGATCTGGAAGATGGTCAGGAAGATCGCGCCGATGACCACGTACTTGGCCGGGACGAATCGCTTGCCGAGGAAGAAGAAATCAAGAAGCGCAGTGGCAATCACCAGGACTGCGAGCATGAGCCAACTGCCCATCGAGACCAGCGCGGGAATCGCCCAGATCGCACCGGCATTGACGATGCCGAGGAAGACGATCTTGAGGATGAGCGCCGGGGTCCCGCCGAATCGGGAGATCAGTCCCTGAAGCACTTCTTACTCCATTCCATGAGCAATGAAGATGCGAATCGGGGACCCGCAAGAGTACGGGTCCCCGATCGCATGTGAGTGGTGCTTAGCCAATCGCCTTGACGACAGTGGCCTGGGCCTGGGCGAACGCCTTCTGTGCCGGCGTGGCGCCTGCACCCTTGGTCGAGTTCACCCACGCTCCGCCGAGGGCTGCCCACACGGACGCCATCTGGGGAACGTTCGGCATCGGGACGCCACCGGCGCTGGCGGCCGAGAAGGCCTTCAGGATCGGATCGGTAACGGCCTTGGCTGCGGCGATGTTGGCCGGGGTGCGGCCATCAGCTGCTGCGAGCTTGGTCTGGTACGCGGCAGATGCCATGAGCTGCGTGACGAGTGCGTTCGCACCGGTCTGCACGCCGTGATCGGCTGCGTACTTGGTGACCATGCCACCCTGCGCACCCAGGAACGGAACGGCAGCGATGCCGGCCACGACCGGGGGAACAGCGGTGACGCTGTACTTGAACGGAAGGGCGGCGATGGCGTCGCGCTCCCACGGACCGGTGATCCAGAACGGCGACTTGCCGGTCGTGAAGGCGGTCTTGGCGATGCCGTAGTCGACCTTCGAGTTGATCAGGCCGGTCTTGTTCCAGGCGTTGATGATGCCGGCGTTCGCCGCGAACGTCTTGTTGTCGATACCGACGTTCTTGGGGTTGACCGAGCCCGACGGGTTCAGGCCGAAGACGTAGCCACCGAGGCCGCTGAACAGCGGGTACATGTGGTACGCGTCGCCGTTTGCACCCTGCGGGACGGCGAACGGAACATCAACCTTGCCGGCCTTCTTGAGTGCGAGTGCCTGAACCGACAGCTCGTCGAAGGTCTTCGGTGCGGTCTTGATCAGGTTCTTGTTCGTGATCATCGCGACGTTCTCGATCTGGGTCGGGATGCCGTAGATGCCGGTGCCGTAGCGGAAGCCCTGGAGGGCGTACGGGAACAGGGACTTGATGGTGGCCGCCGGCACGTTCAGCTTGACGATCAGGCCGTTCGCTGCGAGAGCACCGGTCCAGTCGTGCGCGCCGGTGATGACGTCGGGAGCGGAGTCAGCTGAGACGGTCGCGAGGTCATCGCGAAGCTTGCCGAAGTCCTTGGGAACCAGGTTGATGGTGTACCCGGCGTAGGTGTTGCCCGGGAAGACCTCGCGGTAGTTCGCGATTCGCTTCTGGTCAACCC
>JBEGLG010000108.1:0-17285 GCA_041183645.1 Actinomycetota bacterium
CTCGAGCAACTGCGCGGCCGCACTGTACGAATCGGTGGTGCCATCGAGCACCGACTGCGCCGATGACGCGAGACGCTGCGGATCCGACGCGAGGCGCTGACGCACCGAGCCCAGTACGAGAGCGCTGATTTCGTCCTGCGCACGACGCAGCCGACGAGCCTCCTGCTCCCCCGACTCGACCAGCCATGCGCGATGACGATCGATCTCCGCCACGAGCTCGGTGATGCCCTCGTGTCGCGAGGCGACGGTCTTGAGCACCGGGGGCTGCCACCCGCCCCGCACTCCGAGGTCGATCATGTGCCGGATCTCGCGCACCGTGCTGTCGGCACCGTCGCGGTCGGCCTTGTTCACCACGAAGATGTCGCCGATCTCCAGGATGCCCGCCTTCGCCGCCTGAATGCCATCGCCCATTCCGGGTGCGAGAAGTACGAGGGAGGTATCGGCTGTCGCGGCAATCTCGATCTCGGACTGTCCGACGCCGACAGTCTCGATGATCGTGACATCGAAGCCCGCGGCATCGAGCACTCTGAGCACCTGCGGCGTCGTCGCTGCGAGTCCGCCCAGGTGACCGCGCGAGGCCATCGAGCGAATGAAGACGCCCTCATCGGTCGCATGAGCCTGCATGCGCACCCGATCGCCCAGCAGCGCACCGCCGGAGAAGGGCGAGGACGGATCGACGGCGAGCACGCCTACGCGCTTGCCCATCTCGCGGTAGGCGGTCACGAGTGCCGATGTCGAGGTCGACTTGCCGACGCCGGGAGACCCGGTGACGCCGATCACGTGCGCGTGGCCCGCGGTGAACGAGAGCTCGCGCATGATGGACGGAACATCGGGTGCATCGTTCTCGATGCGCGAGATCAGCCGTGCGATCGATCGCGGCTGACCGGCACGCGCACCTGTGATGAGGTCCACGCTGCCCGGATCCGGCGACATGGCCATGCGCTCCTCGGCTCGAGTTCTGTAGATGACAACATAGTCCCATGAGCTCACACGTCACCCGCATCGACCATGTCGGCTTTGCCGTCCCCGATCTCGACGAGGCGAAGGCGTTCTACGCCGCCGCCTTCGGACTCGAGGTCGTGCACGAGGAAGTCAACGAGGAGCAGGGCGTGCGCGAGGCCATGCTCGGGGTGGGCGGCTCGTACATCCAGCTGCTCGCGCCGCTGAGCCCCGAGTCCACCATTGCGAAGTTCCTCGATCGCTCCGGGCCCGGCATCCAGCAGGTGGCCTTCGGGGTCGACGACGTCGTGGCCACGGCTGATGCCCTGCGCGCGGCCGGTGTCCGCGTGCTGTACGACCAGCCCAAGCGCGGCACGGCGGGCTCCCTGGTGAACTTCGCCCATCCCAAGGACTGCGGCGGCGTACTCATCGAGCTGGTCCAGTCAGGCGATGCACACTAATCGCTGAGACCATGGATCTCTGGAATCCCGCCACGTGGGATCTCACCGGCGATCAGAAGGCCGCCGCGGCCGCCGTTGCCGCCGGGGCACTGGCTGTGATCGTCATCTCTTTGGTGCTCAAAAGGGCGCGAAAAGTGATCATCTTTGGCATTGTTGCGCTTACCGCAACTGCAGCATGGTGGTGGGCCTCCGCACACGGAGTCATCGATCAGGTGCATTCACTCATCAACGGCCGATAACTCCCGAGCATTGGACCGCAGCATGCATGCCATTCGTGAAGCAATAATCGCCGGCGCCTCGTCTGAGGATTTCGCCGCTCTCGAGATTCCCGAGTCCTATCGCGCCATCACCGTGCACAAGGACGAGATCGCGATGTTCGAGGGAATGCCCTCGCGCGACAAGGATCCCCGCACGTCACTCCACCTCGATGACGTCGAGACTCCCGCGCTTGCTGCCGGCGAAGCACTCATCGCGGTGATGGCCTCGAGCATCAACTACAACACGGTCTGGACCTCGATCTTCGAGCCGATTCCGACCTTCGGATTCCTGGAGAAGTACGGGCGCCTGAACTCCGATACGAAGCGCCATGACCTGCCGTATCACGTGATCGGCTCCGACGCCGCGGGCGTCGTGCTGCGTGTGGGGCCCGGAGTGAGCGCCTGGAAGCCGGGCGATCAGGTAGTCGCGCACTGCCTGAGCGTCGAGCTGGAGTCACCGCTCGGCCACAACGACACCATGCTCGATCCGGAGCAGCGCATCTGGGGCTTCGAGACCAATTTCGGCGGTCTCGCGGAGCTCGCGATCGTCAAGAGCAATCAGTTGCTGCCCAAGCCCGCGCACCTGACCTGGGAGGAGGCTGCCTCCCCCGGACTGGTGAACTCCACCGCCTACCGCCAGCTCGTCAGCCGCAATGGCGGCGGCATGAAGCAGGGCGATGTCGTGCTGATCTGGGGTGCCTCCGGCGGCCTGGGCTCCTACGCGACTCAGTACGCGCTCAACGGCGGGGCGATTCCGGTGTGCGTCGTGTCGAGCCCCGAGAAGGCCGACCTCTGCCGCGCGATGGGTGCCGAGTTCATCATCGACCGCAATGCCGAGGACTACCGGTTCTGGAAGGACGAGACCACCCAGGATCCCAAGGAGTGGCAGCGCCTGGGCAAGCAGATCCGCTCGCTCACCGGCGGCGATGACGTCGACATCGTCTTCGAGCATCCCGGCCGCGAGACCTTCGGCGCGAGTGTGTACGTCGCGAAGAAGGGCGGCACGATCGTCACCTGCGCCTCCACCTCGGGATACATGCACGAGTACGACAATCGCTACCTCTGGATGAACCTCAAGCGCATCATCGGCAGTCACTTCGCCAACTACCGCGAGGCCTACGAGGCGAATCGACTGATCTCCAAGGGCATGATTCACCCGACCCTGTCGAAGTCCTTCCCCCTTGAGCAGGCAGGCCAGGCGGCGTACGAAGTGCATCGCAATGCGCACCAGGGCAAGGTCGGCGTGCTCTGCCTCGCCCCGCAGGAAGGACTCGGAGTGACGAATGCGCAACTGCGCGATGAACTCCTTCCGAAGATCAACCGCTTCCGCAACACCTGACCGAGTTCGTCCGTGACGTCCGTACTATGGACGAATGACCGCGCCCACTGCTGAGCAGCCGTGGCATCTCGACCAAGGCCGCTCGCGTGGCGAGATGGGCTATCTCCCCGGGCTTGACGGTATTCGTGCGCTGGCCGTGCTCGGAGTCCTGCTCTATCACGCAGATCTGGGCTGGATCCGGGGCGGATTCCTGGGAGTCGACGTCTTCTTCGTGCTCAGCGGCTTCCTCATTACCTCCTTAATCCTGGAGGAACTCGATCGCACTGATCGCGTCGACTTCCGGCGCTTTTACCTCGGTCGCGCGCGAAGGCTGCTGCCCGCCCTGCTGCTCATGCTCGTCGTGGTGGGCGTCGTGGTGGCCCTCTGGTACCGCGATGCGGCCTATCAGTTCGCCCGCGACTCCCTCGCGTCGGCGTTCTACGTGAACAACTGGTGGTACATCGCCACCGACCTGTCGTACTTCGAGGCGATCGGACGACCGCCCCTGCTCACGCACCTGTGGAGCCTTGCTGTCGAGGAGCAGTTCTACCTGGTCTGGCCCTTCCTCGCCTTCCTGGTCTATCGACGCTTCCGCCGACGCGGCGTGGCTATCTTCGCGCTGATCCTGGCCCTCGTCTCGACTGCCTGGATGATCACCATGTCGGTCTCGCAGGGCTTCCCCGATTTCGCTGATCCGAGCCGGGCGTATTTCGGCACCGACTCGCATGCGATGGGGCTATTGATCGGCGCCGCTCTTGCCACCTTCTGGCGCCCGGGCCGGATGAGCGCCACGGTGAGCACCGGCGCACGTTCGCTCATCACCGGCATCGGCGTGCTCGCACTGCTCGTCGTGATCGGCTTCTTCCTCTTCGTCGGCGAGTACACGCCGTGGATGTATCGCGGTGGCTTCCTCGCACTCGCCGTCATCGTCGCCGTCCTCATCGCCGCGGCCAGTCACCCGGCTTCCCCCTTGGGCCGGTACCTCGGAACCCAGCCCTGGCGCTACCTCGGTCAGCGCTCCTACGGCCTCTACCTGTGGCACTGGCCGATCTTCATGCTCACTCGACCTGCGCTCGACATTCCCCTCGACGGCGCGTGGCTGCTCGTGCTCCGACTCGCCCTGACCATCGCCGTGGCCGAGCTCAGCTTCCGCTTCCTTGAGATGCCGATTCGCCGCGGAGTCATCGCACGATGGTGGCGCGGCGCCAAGGCAGCGGGCGGGCGAGCCCTCACCCGAGCTCGAGTGATCGCGATCGTGGTCGTGGCGGCACTCGTGGCTGTGGTCCTGTCGCTTGGCATATCGCTGGCCCAGGCTCAGGAGCCCACTGTCGCGGCCGATGTCGCCCAGGCGATCGGCCAGCAGACCGAGGTCACCATCGACTCGCCAACGCCCGCACCCGGTTCGACGACGCTGCCGACCGACCCCTCACGCGCGGGCGTGGCCACCGGCATCGGCGACTCCGTGATGCTCGGTGCACGCGGGGTCCTGCACAGCACAATCCCCGGCATCAAGGTCGATGCCGCCGTCTCGCGCTACCCGGGAGCCTTCCTGGGTCGCATCAAGCGCATCCGCGCAGCCGGGCTTCTCGCCGACACTGTCGTCCTGCATCCCGGCACGAATGGCGTGATCCCCGAGTCGATGATGCGCGAAATGCTCCATCTACTCCGGGATCGCACGCGCGTGGTCGTCGTCAATGACAATGTGCCGCGAACATGGAACGACGCCAACAACAGCGTGATTGATGTAGTCGTGCCCGACTACTCGAATGCCGTCATTGCCGACTGGGCCGCCGCCTCGGCCGACCACCCCGAGTACTTCGTCTCCGATGGCATTCACCTGACTGCCGCAGGTGCCCATGCCTACGCGAATCTGATTCGCCGGACCGCCGGGCTCTCATCCGAGACCGCCACACCCGCTCCTCAGTAGCGCGGGGCGCCCGAGAATCTCTGGGTGCGCGGACCCCGGGTGTTGCGTGCAGTCCAGCAGGGCTTGTGCCAGTGACGGCGATGCTCCAGGCCGACGGGGTCATCAGCCGACCAGGCCACCACGTGCGGGGTTCCCGCCGGCACCACCTGATCGCAGCCAGGGCAGCGATAGTCCTTGTCCGACGCTGCGCCCGTGACCTGTCGCACGTACCAGTCGCCATCGGGATGACTCTCGCGACGCTGACCGCCGAGTGGATTCAGCGGCCGATCATCATCACGACCATCACTGGCACGACGGTTCTTGCGTCCCACGTCTAGCTCTCGTAGATGCGGAAGCCTCGGCCGGTCTTGCGGCCGAGGTATCCGGCTGTCACGAGGTGCTCGAGACGCGGCGCCGGCGCGAAGCCCGGCTCGCGGAATTCGAGGTACAGCGTGCGCTGGATCTCCAGGGCGACATCGAGGCCGACGGTGTCGAGAAGCTCGAAGGGGCCCATCGGGAGCCCGCAGCCACGCTTCATGGCGAGATCGATGTCGTCGGTCGAGGCGTAGTTGACCTCGACCATGCGGATTGCGTCATTGAGATACGGGAACAAAAGTGCGTTGACGATGAAGCCGGCACGGTCACCGCATACGACGGCGTGCTTGTCGATCTCCGAGACGAAACTCCGGACGCAGTCGAGGGTCTGCGCGCGGGTTGCCACCGTGGTCACGATCTCGACCAGTTTCATCACCGGTGCGGGATTGAAGAAGTGAATGCCGACGACGTCGCCGGGGCGCGAGGTCGCGGCAGCGAGGTCGACCACCGGCAGACTCGAGGTGGTCGTGGCCAGAATCGCACCCGTGCGGCACACGGTGTCGAGCTCGCGGAAGAGGGCGATCTTGGCCTCGACTTCCTCGACGATGCACTCGATGACGAGATCGCACCCGGCAAGTGCGCTCACCTGGGTGCTGATCGAGATGCGCTCGAGGGCGGCGTCGCGATCGGCGGCTTCGAGCTTGCCCTTATCGACGGCCTTGGCCGTGCCATTCTCGATGGTCGCCCGAACCCGCTTAGCACTGGCATCACTGCGGCCCACGATGACCACCTGCTTGCCCGACTTGGCGATCACCTCGGCGATGCCTGCCGCCATCGTTCCGGTTCCGACCAGGCCGACCGACGCGATCGACCTGGCAGCCGAGGCATGCTCGGATTCCGCCGGCGTGAGCGCATCCGCCACGACGACCGGTGAGTTCGGAGCCTCGTAGGTGTAGAAGCCGCGACCGCTCTTGCGACCGCGAAGCCCGGCCGTGACCATCTGCTTGAGGATCGGCGAGGGTGCGTGGAGTCGGTCGCGCCCCTGCTTGTACATGGTGTCGAGGATCTCGTACGAAGTATCGAGTCCGATGAGGTCAACCAAAGCGAGCGGACCCATGGGGTATCCGCAGCCCAGGCGCATCGCACCATCGATGTCCTCGCGCGAGGCGTACTTCTGCTCGAACATCGACACCGCGTGATTGAGGTAGCCGAAGAGCAGCGCATTCGCGATGAAGCCGGCCTTGTCGCCGATCACCACGGGCTTCTTGCCCAGCGACTCGGCAAAGGCGACCACGCTCTCGATGACCGAGTCATCGGAGATCACCGTGCGCACGACCTCGACGAAAGCCTGCACCGGTGCGGGGTTGAAGAAGTGAAGCCCGACCACCTGCGCGGGTCGCTTCGTGGCGACCGAGATGTCGGTCACCGACAGCGACGACGTATTCGAGGCGAGGATGGCGTGCGCGGGCGTGATCTCGTCGAGCTTCGCGAACAGCTCGCGCTTGAGCTCGAGTCGCTCGGGAATGGCCTCGATCACCAGATCGGCCGAGGCGAGATCGCCAGGATGAGTAGTGAAGGTGATGCGTCCGAGAAGGGTGTCGCGATCCTCCTCGGTGATCTTGCCGCGCTTGAGCGCCCGCGAGGTCGAGCCCTCGACATGCGCTCGGCCGTTGGCCAGGGTCTGCTCGGTCATCTCGATCGCGATGACGCGGTAGCCGGAGCGCGCAATGACCTCGGCGATACCGGCACCCATGGTGCCCAGGCCGATGACTCCGACAGTCCTGATCTCATGCGTCATGGGGTCATCCTTCCATTGGCCTAAAAGAGCCGGAGCCCGGGATCATCGGTGCCCTTGAGTGCGTCGTAGTCGAGCACCACGCAGCGAATTCCGCGATCCTCGGCCAGCGTGCGCGCCTGGGGCTTGATCTCCTGCGCCGCGAATATCCCGGTGACCGGGGCCAGGATCGGGTCGCGGTTGAGGAGCTCGAGATACCGGGTGAGCTGCTCCACGCCGTCGATCTCGCCGCGCCGCTTGATCTCGACCGCCACGGTTCCGCCCTTGGAGTCCTTGCAGAGCAGGTCGACGGGGCCGATCGCTGTCGGGAACTCCCGCCTGACCAGGCTCCAGTCCTCGCCCAGCACAGCCACGTGGGTGGCGAGAAGCTGCTGCAGGTGCGCTTCCACGCCGTCCTTGATCAGGCCGGGATCCTGCCCGAGCTCATGACTGGTCTCGCTAAAGGTCTCGTGGATATGAATCACCAGCTGCTCGCCCGCCTTGTTCTCGACTGTCCACACCTCGGCGACATCCTCGGGCACCTCGTCGACCGAGACCTTGGTCGTGCAGGGCGGGCTCATCCAGTTCAGCGGCTTGTACGAGCCACCGTCGGAGTGAATGAGGACGGAGCCGTCGGCCTTCGTCATGATCACTCGCGTGGCCTCGGGAAGATGCGCCGTGAGCCGACCGACGTAATTGACCGTGCAGCGGGCAATGACGATACGCATCCAGGAAGCCTAGGGGCGCGGGTCAGCCCGCGTGCGCGGGACTGGCCCCGAGAATGACTCCGAGAACCTGGCGCATGATCGCGGTGGCGTCGTAGTCCTTCGGCGTGAAGACAGCCGCCACGCCCTGCGACTTCAGCCAGGCAGCATCGGCCTCCGGGATGATGCCACCCACGACCACCGGGATATCCGAGACACCTGCGGCCGCGAGGCCCGCGAGCACGTCGGGCACCAGTGCGCGATGCGAGCCCGACAGGATCGACAGACCGATCACGTCGACATCCTCGGCAATCGCTGCCGCGACGATCTGCTCGGGCGTCAGTCGGATGCCCTGGTAGATCACCTCGAAGCCGGCATCGCGCGCACGCACGGCGATCTGCTCGGCGCCATTGGAGTGACCGTCGAGACCGGGCTTGCCCACCAGGAAGCGCAGCGGCGCTCCCTTCGCCGCGGCAGCAGCCTGCACCTCGGCACGAACCTCGGCCAGTGCCTCGGAGCTCGGCGGCGAGGTGAGCGCGGCGGAGATGCCCGTGGGGGCGCGGTACTCGCCGAAGACCTCGCGCAGTGCGCCTGCCCATTCGCCGGTGGTCACACCGGCACGTGCGCACGCAAGCGTGGCTTCCATCAGGTTGGTGTCGGTCGCGGCCTCGGCCACCAGACGGGCGAGCGCCGAGTCGACTGCGGCCTGATCTCGCTCGGCCCGCCAGGTGACGAGTGCATCGATCGCCTGCTGCTCGACCGCGGGATCGACACTCTGCACTGCGGTGTCGAGGTCGGCGAGAAGCGGGTTCTCCTCCGATGACTGGAAGGCGTTCACGCCCACGACGATGTCGTCGCCCGACTCGACTCGAGCGCGACGCAGGGCATGCGACTGCACGAGCTGGGTCTTCATGTAGCCGGAGTCGACGGCGCTTACCGCTCCGCCCATCTCGAGCACTCGGTCGAGCTCGGCAGTTGCCTCGGCCACGAGATTCGCCACGATGCCCTCGATCACGACCGAGCCGGTGAAGATGTCGTCGTACTCGAGAAGGTCGCTTTCGTATGCCAGCACCTGCTGGATGCGCATCGACCACTGCTGATCCCAGGGGCGCGGCAGGCCCAGCGCCTCATTCCAGGCCGGCAGCTGCACGGCGCGGGCACGGGCGTCCTTCGACAACGTGACTGCCAGCATCTCGAGAACGATGCGCTGCACGTTGTTCTCGGGCTGCGCCTCGGTGAGCCCCAGTGAGTTCACCTGCACGCCGTAGCGGAACCTGCGCTGCTTGGCGTTCGTGACGCCGTATCGCTCAGCGGTGATGCGATCCCACAGCTCGACGAAGGCGCGCATCTTGCACATTTCCTCGACGAAGCGCACACCGGCGTTCACGAAGAAGGAGATGCGCTCGACAACCTCGCCGAATCGCTCCTGCGGGACCTGGCCTGAATCGCGCACGGCATCGAGCACCGCGATCGCCGTGCTAAGCGAGTACGCGATCTCCTGGACGGGAGTCGCGCCGGCCTCCTGCAGGTGGTAGCTGCAGATGTTGATCGGATTCCACTTCGGCACGTTGTTCACCGTGTAGGCGATCATGTCGGTGATCAGGCGAAGTGACGGCGCAGGCGGGAACACGTACGTGCCGCGCGAGAGGTACTCCTTGATGATGTCGTTCTGCGTGGTGCCGGCCAGTAGCTCGGGCGAGGCACCTTGCTCCTCGGCCACGGTCACGTAGAGGGCGAGCAGCCACATCGCGGTGGCATTGATGGTCATCGAGGTGTTCATCTCGCCCAGGGGAATCTGGTCGAAGAGCTGGCGCATGTTGCCGAGGTGCGAGAGGGGAACGCCTACCTTGCCCACCTCGCCGCGAGCCATGACTGAATCGGGGTCGTATCCGGTCTGGGTCGGCAGGTCGAAGGCCACCGAGAGACCGGTCTGGCCCTTGGCCAGGTTCCGGCGGTAGAGAGCATTCGATTCCACGGCCGACGAATGACCCGCGTAAGTACGGATCAGCCAGGGACGGTCCTTCGCAGTGGCCATGGTCGGAGGGTATCCAGGCCACGAGTCGCGGGGCGGCAACTCTCGCGAGACACTGCTCACATGCCGGCCTGGAATGCCTACTCCTACGCCTTCGGCCCCGTGTTCGCCGCAGCGCTGATCATCTTCTTCGTGCTCTTCCTGCGCTGGGCCTTCCGACGCGGCAGCTCAGTGGTGGCAGCCCCGCCGAAGGCCGGTCGCACCGACGACTACGGCGTACTCGTGCCCATTGCCTCCCCTGGCTCCTATGTCGAGGGAGAGATCCTGCGCCGACGGCTCGAGGATGCCGGAATCCGTTGCACCCTGGCCCAGACACTGGACGGCCCGCGGGTCATGGTGTGGCCCGCCGACACGGAGCGGGCCGCCGCACTGCTCGCGCGCTAGCCCTGGGCCGTGACCTCAGCGCCCAGGCCGGTCAGCTGGTCGACGAAGCCCGCGTACCCGCGGTCGATATGCGAGGCGCCGTAGACGGTGGTGACGCCCTCCGCCACGAGACCGGCGAGCACCAAGCCCGCACCGGCACGAATATCGGTGGACTCCACAGGTGCACCCGAGAGCCGATCGACACCGCGCACCAGGGCGTGATGACCGTCGGTGCGCACATCGGCACCCAGGCGCGCGAGCTCCTGGACGAATCTGAAGCGCGCCTCGAACAGATTCTCGGTGACGAGTGCGGCGCCCTCGGCGATCGAGTTGAGGGCGATGAACTGCGGCTGGAGATCTGTCGGGAAGCCCGGGTACGGCAGGGTGACGATGTCGACCGACTTCGGACGCTCGCGCATGACCACGCGGAAGCCATCCTCGGTGCTGCTCACCTCGGCGCCGGCGGTGACGAGCTTGTCGAGTGCGATGCGCAGATGATCGGGGTTGGCGTTGCGCACGGTGATGTCGCCCCCCGTGATGGCCGCGGCCACGGCCCAGGTGCCGGCGACAATGCGGTCGGAGACCGTGCGGTGACTCACGGGGTGGAGTTCGGCCACGCCCGTGATCGTCAGGGTCGAGGTGCCGATGCCCTCGATGCTCGCACCCATCTCGGTAAGCATCTGGCAGATGTCGACGATCTCGGGCTCCCGTGCGACGTTGTCGATCACGGTCACGCCTTCGGCCAGGACGGCCGCCATCAGGATGGTCTCGGTGGCACCCACGCTCGGGAAGTCGAGCCAGACACTCGCGCCGTGGAGCGACGTCGCGGTGGCGATGAGGTAGCCATGCTCATTGGTGACAGTGGCACCCATGCGCTCGAGCCCGTCGATGTGCATGTCGAGTCCGCGCGAGCCAATGTTATCGCCGCCCGGCAGTGCGACATCAACCTGGCCGCAGCGTGCAAGGAGCGGACCGAGCACGCAGATGGAGGCACGCATGCGGCGCACGAGGTCGTAGTCGGCACGATGCTCGAGGGTGTCGGGAACAGTGATCTCGACTCGAGCGGAGGTCTTGTCGTGGACAACCTCGCAGCCGAGTCGACGCAGGAGCTCGGCCATGATCTCCACATCGAGGATGTCGGGCACCTCGGTCAGGGTGGTCGTGCCCCGGGCCAGCAGGGCTGCGGCCATCAGCTTGAGCACCGAGTTCTTCGCCCCTGTCACCCGGACCTCGCCCACGAGGCGCGAGCCTCCGGTCACGGTCAAGGTCTCCACACGGGCATTCTACGGACGTGACCTTCGCCTCGTGCCGGCTGCGGGCGAAGCCACACGTAGTCCCATACGCTGAGGACATGGTCAATCTCACGCGCATCTACACCCGTACCGGCGACGACGGCACCACCTCGCTCGGGGATATGAGCCGCACCGGAAAGAATGACCCGCGACTGAAGGCCTATGCCGATGTCGATGAGGCGAACTGCACCATTGGCGTGGCCCTCGCGACTGCTGATTTCGACGACGACGTACGCGGCCTGCTGCTGCGAGTCCAGAACGACCTCTTCGACGTCGGCGCGGATCTCTGCACGCCCGTCATCGACAATCCCCCGCATGAGCCGCTGCGCGTGACTCAGGCATACATCGACGTGCTCGAGGTGGCCTGCGACTCGTACAACGAGAAGCTCGAGCCGCTGCGATCCTTCATCCTGCCCGGCGGCACGATCGCGGCCTCGCACCTGCACGTGGCACGCACCACCGTTCGGCGTGCCGAGCGCTCGACCTGGGCCGCACTCGATACCTACCACGGTGGCATGAACCCGCTGACCGCTACGTATCTCAATCGCCTCAGCGATCTGCTCTTCATTCTCAGCCGCATCGCGAACAAGGACGCCGGCGGCGACGTGCTCTGGACACCCGGCGCCAGCCGCTGACGCACGGGAGATTTCGATGCCCACCACTCGCGAGTTCGTCGTGCGCCTCGACTCCCCTGAACAGCTCTTCACCGCCTCGCCCGTGAGCCCGATGTCGGATGCCTACACCGAGTTCACGGCACAGCCGGCCATGGAGACCGTGCGCGATCTCCTGCTCCTGCACTCGCCCTCGAAGGCCGATGAAGTCGAGCTGATACTCGTGCTTCCCGATGACCTCGTGCGACCGGGCATCGA
This sequence comes from Actinomycetota bacterium, assembly GCA_041183645.1. GTDB lineage: Bacteria > Actinomycetota > Actinomycetes > S36-B12 > S36-B12 > CAIKZY01. The sequence continues at coordinate 12,231 of JBEGLG010000108.1, forward strand.
TGCCGAGCTCACCACCGCCGTGCGCCGCTGGATTCGCGTGCAGAACACGATCGAGGGCGAGTCGACCCAGGCAGGTGGCGCCGTGGGCCGACGCCTGTTCGTGCTCGGCGTCATCACCTTCTTCCTGCTCCAGCTCGCGAGCATCACGGTGCGCAAGTACGGCGACACCGTCGATAATTACGCCGTCGACGCCGTCGCCGAGGGGCTCGGCGTCATCAGCTGGGTGATGCTGTGGTTCCCCGTGCAGATCTTCACGGTCGAGGCCTGGCGCGGATCGATTCGCCGACGTCGGGCGACATCCATCGAGCGCATGACCGTGCAGGTCACCTCGCGCACCGCGATGGCCGTCTACGGATCCCCCGACCTCGACTAGCGAGACACCCCACAACGACGAAGGCCGGCCCCGCAGGGGAACCGGCCTTCGTGATGAGCTCAGGTACTAGCGCAGGCCCTTGGAGACGCTGGCCACGTTGATGCGAGTCTCGGCTCGGCGAATGGCCGCCGCCTCGGTCTCGACACCTGCTGCCTGAGCAGCAGCCAGGGACGCCTTCGCGCGATCCAGGTCGATGTCCTCGGCCAGCTCGGCAACCTCGGCGATGACGTTCACCGAATCCTTCGACACCGAGAAGAAGCCTCCGTGCACGGCAACGAGCAGCTTGGTGCCATCGGCCTGCTCGACCCGAAGGGGGCCCTCGACGAGCAGCGCCAGCACGGGCTCATGCCCGGGCAGGATGCCGATCTCGCCTTCCGGCGTCTTGGCGACCACGCTCTTCGCGGTGCCCTGCCACAGGGACCGCTCGGCGGAGACAACCGCGACGTTCAGCTCAGCCATGATGGATTAGTTGCCCTTCGCGAGTGCTGCAGCGTTCTTCTCGACGTCGTCGATGCCGCCGCACATGAAGAACGCCTGCTCGGGCAGGTGGTCGTAGTCGCCCTCGCAGAGGCGACGGAACGAGGAGATGGTCTCCTCGACCGGCACGAACGAGCCCGGCTGGCCGGTGAAGGCCTCGGCCACGAACATGTTCTGCGAAAGGAAGCGCTGGATACGGCGGGCACGGCCCACGATGATCTTGTCTTCCTCGGAGAGCTCGTCGATGCCGAGAATCGCGATGATGTCCTGCAGATCCTTGTAGCGCTGCAGGATCTCCTTGACGCGAGCAGCAACGGCGTAGTGCTCGTCGCCCACGTAGCGCGGGTCGAGGATGCGCGAGGTCGAGTCGAGCGGATCCACGGCCGGGTAGATGCCCAGCTCGGAGATCGGACGCGACAGAACGGTCGTGGCATCGAGATGCGCGAACGTGGTGGCCGGGGCCGGGTCGGTCAGGTCGTCAGCGGGCACGTAAATGGCCTGCAGCGAGGTGATCGAGTGACCACGGGTCGAGGTGATGCGCTCCTGGAGAACGCCCATCTCGTCAGCCAGGGTCGGCTGGTAGCCCACTGCCGACGGCATACGGCCGAGCAGCGTGGAGACCTCGGAACCGGCCTGGGTGAAGCGGAAGATGTTGTCGATGAAGAGCAGAACGTCCTGCTTCTGCACATCGCGGAAGTACTCCGCCATGGTCAGTGCGGTCAGGGCGACGCGCAGACGCGTTCCCGGCGGCTCGTCCATCTGGCCGAAGACCAGTGCGGTCTTCTCGATGACGCCCGACTCGGTCATCTCGAGGAAGAGGTCGTTGCCCTCACGGGTGCGCTCGCCGACACCGGCGAACACCGACACGCCACCGAAGTTCTCGGCCACGCGGTAGATCATCTCCTGGATGAGAACCGTCTTGCCCACGCCGGCGCCGCCGAAGAGGCCGATCTTTCCGCCCTTGACGTACGGGGTGAGCAGGTCGATGACCTTGATGCCGGTCGCGAAGACCTCGGTCTTGGACTCGAGCTGATCGAAGGCCGGTGCCTGGCGATGGATCGACCAGCGATCCTTGATCTCGAGCGAGGACTCCGGCACGTCGAGCGGCACGCCCAGGGTGTTCCAGACGTGGCCCTTGGTGACATCGCCGACGGGAACCATGATCGGGTCGCCGGTGTCGGTGACAGCGGCACCGCGGACCAGGCCGTCGGTGGGCTGCATCGAGATGGCGCGGACCATGTTGTCGCCGATGTGCTGAGCGACCTCGAGGGTGAGCATGCGGTGCTCGCCCTCGGTGATCGACACGTCAACGTGGAGTGCGTTGAACAGCTCGGGCATTGCCTCGACGGGGAACTCAACGTCGACGACCGGGCCGGTGACGCGTGCGACGCGTCCGACGCCGGTGATCTTCTCTGCCATTGCGGTCATGGTTGTTCCTTCTCCTACCGTTAAGCGGACAGAGCGTCGGCGCCGCCGACGATCTCGCTGATTTCCTGGGTGATCTCGGCCTGGCGGGCCTGGTTGGCCTGACGTGACAACGTCTTGATGAGCTCTTCGGCGTTGTCGGTTGCGCTCTTCATGGCGCGGCGACGAGCGGCATGCTCGGACGCTGCTGACATGAGGAGTGCGGAGTAGATGGAGTGCTGGACGAAGCGCGGCAGCAGACCGTCGAGGACTGCCTCCGGGCCGGGCTCGAATTCGTAGAGCGGCGAGGGGTTCTCGCCCTTCTCAACGACCTCGTCGACGACCTCGAGGGGCAGGATGCGGCGAACTCGGGCTTCCTGGGTGACCATCGACACGAAGTGGGTGTAGACGATGTGAATCTCGTCGACGCCGCCCTCGGCTGTCGGTGCGAAGAAGGCATCGAGCAGGTCGGTGCCGATCTCCTTGGCCTTGGCGTAGGTCGGCTGGTCGGTGAACCCGACGTAGGTGCCGCCCATCGCGCGCTCGCGGAACTTGTAGTACGCCACGCCCTTGCGACCGACAACGTAGGGAACCGAGGTGATTCCCTTCTCGGCCAGATTGCGAATGAGGCTCTCGGCCTCCTTGATCGCGTTGGACGAGTACGCACCGGCAAGGCCACGATCGGCCGTGACGACGAGGACTGCCGCACGGGTGCGGTTCTCGGCGTTGGCCATCAGCGGGTGCTTCGACACGTCGGACGCGCCTGTTGCAGCGGCCGAGATCGCCTCGACCATCTGGTTCAGGTACGGCAGCGACGCGTCAAGGCGCTGCTGTGCCTTCACGATGCGCGATGAAGCGATGAGCTCCATGGCCTTCGTGATCTTCTTGGTCGCCTGGACGGAGCGAATGCGCCGCCGGTAGACCCTGAGCTGTGCACCCATCGAGTTAGCCCTGAACCGCCCGCTTGATCTGCGTGCTGCCGATCTCGGAGTCGGCCAGCGCCTCGACCGGCGCATCGTTCACGAGGATGTGACCGGCGGAGGTGGTGAACTGGCGCTTGAACTCGGCGATGGACTTCTCGAGCACGGCCACCGAATCGTCGGACAGATCGGTCGTGGTGCGAATCGCGTCGAAGATGCCCTTGTTCGTGCGCTCGATGTAGTCGAGGAACTCGGCGTCGAAGCGGCGAATATCTTCGACCGGGACATCGTCGAGCTGGCCGGTCGTGCCGGACCACACCGAGACGACCTCGCGCTCCATGGACTGCGGCTGGTACTGCGGCTGCTTGAGCAGCTCGACCAGTCGCGCACCGCGCTCGAGCTGTGCCTTCGACGCAGCATCGAGATCGGAGCCGAAGGCCGCGAAGGCCTCGAGCTCGCGGAACTGGGCGAGGTTCAGGCGCAGACGGCCGGCGACCTTCTTCATCGCCTTGGTCTGTGCCGAGCCACCGACTCGCGACACCGAGATGCCGACGTTGATGGCCGGGCGAACACCGGAGTTGAAGAGATCGGACTCCAGGAAGCACTGGCCGTCGGTGATGGAGATGACGTTGGTCGGGATGTAGGCCGAGACGTCGTTGGCCTTGGTCTCGATGACCGGCAGACCGGTCATGGAGCCGGCGCCCATCTCGTCGGAGAGCTTGGCGCAGCGCTCGAGCAGGCGGGAGTGCAAGTAGAAGACGTCGCCCGGGTAGGCCTCGCGTCCCGGCGGACGGCGCAGCAGCAGTGACACGGCGCGGTAGGCCTCGGCCTGCTTCGACAGGTCGTCGAACACGATGAGGACGTGCTTGCCGCTGTACATCCAGTGCTGGCCGATGGCCGAGCCGGTGTAGGGAGCGAGGTACTTGAAGCCTGCCGGGTCGGAGGCCGGGGCGGCGACGATGGTCGTGTACTCCATCGCGCCGTACTCCTCGAGCGCACCCTTCACCGAGGCGATGGTGGAGCCCTTCTGGCCGATGGCGACGTAGACGCAGCGCACCTGCTTCGAGGGATCGCCGGTCAGCCAGTTCTCGCGCTGGTTGAGGATGGTGTCGAGGCAGACGGCAGTCTTGCCGGTCTGGCGGTCACCGATGATCAGCTGGCGCTGGCCGCGGCCGATGGCGGTCATGGCGTCGATGGCCTTGATGCCGGTCAGCAGCGGCTCCTTGACGGGCTGGCGCTCGACGACCGTGGGGGCCTGCACCTCGAGCGCACGACGACCCTCGGCAGCGATCGGGCCGAGGCCGTCGATCGGGTTGCCCAGCGGGTCCACCACGCGGCCCATGAAGGCGTCGCCGACGGGAACCGAGAGGACCTCGCCGGTGCGACGCACGGCCTGGCCTTCCTCGATCTTCGAGCCGTCGCCGAGGAGCACGACACCGATCTCGCGAACGTCGAGGTTCAGGGCCACGCCGAGAAGGCCGCCCTCGAACTCCAGCAGTTCGTTGGTCATTGCCGAGTGGAGGCCTTCCACGCGTGCGATGCCGTCACCGGTCTCGATGACGCGACCAACCTCTTCACGAGCTGTCTCCGGCGAGTACGCCGCGACGTTCCGCTCGATCGCATCCCGGATCTCTTCCGGTCGGATCGTCAGCTCCGTCATGGGGTCCTGCTCTCTTTCTCGGCCCGCTGGTGCGGGAATCTGTCGTTTCTGTGTGGCGTGCGGGTGGTGCGGGTGGTGCTCTAGCCGAGGATTGCCCGGCGTGCCTGCTCCAGGCGGGACGCGACAGTGCCGTCGATGACCTCATCGCCGACCTTGACGTGTGCGCCGCCCAGGACGGACGGATCGACCGCGACGTTCAGGCGAACGGTGCGGCCCTTCAG